>QGUS01000255.1 GCA_003242515.1 Actinomycetota bacterium | reverse complement strand
CTGGAAGTGTTAAAAAGAGCAGCCCCCCCCCGGTACCCCGGGTCGCGCCCGGCCGGGAGGGTGCCGCTCCCGGCCCCGAAGGTCATGTTCCCGCCGATGCCGAGCAGCCACAGGGCCATCACCAGGCCCGGGATCGAGTGGTTGGGGCCATACGCCGCCCCGAGTGCGGAGACCGCCAGTGCGGCCATGCCGTACACGGCCATCCGGAAGCCGCCGATGCGGTCGACGAGACGGCCGACCAGGGGGGACAGGGCGAACATCCCGAGCGTGTGCGCGCTCATCACCACGCCCACGGCGGAGAGGCCGGAGCCGTGGTGGTGGATGTGCAGCGGGGTGGCGGTCATGATCATCACCATCACCACCTGGCCGGTGACCATGGCCACCAGGCCGAAGCGGACGGTGGGCGTCCGGAATGCCGTGGTGATCTCCCCGAAGACGATGCGCCGCTCCGTGGGGGTCTCCAGCGCCACCCGGGCGGGGTCGGGGCGCAGCGCCGTGAGGCAGACGATCGCGGCCAGGGCCATGAACACCGCGCCCGCCGCGTAACCGCCCACCATCTCCGACCTGCCCAGCGACTCGGCGAGACGGCCGGCGGGGGCGACCAGCGATGGGCCCAGGACCGAGCCAATCGTGGAGCCCCACACCACCCAGGCGAGGGCGCTCGCCCGCTTGGACGCCGGGAACATGTCCGCTGCCGCGTACCGGGCGAGGTGGCTGGAGGCGTTGCCGAGACCGACCAGTGCCATGCCCCCGATGAGCAGCGGGACCGACCGGAGGATCACCGCGAGGGCGGCGATGGCGGCGCCCACGGCACCGGCGGCGTACCCGGCGACCATGCCGGGACGGCGGCCCCGGCGCGCCACCCCGAGGCTGAGCAGGGTGGTCCCGATCGAGGTGCCGATGATGCCCGTGGCGCCCGGGACGCCGGCGAGCGAGGCCGAGCCCGTGAGCTCGTCGATGGTCAGCGAGCCCACCGTGACCATGGCGATGTACGCCGTTGAGGACATGGCCACGCCGGCGAAGAGGATCGCGGTCAGACGGCGCGCGACGGGGGCAGGGGCGGTGTCGAGGTCGGGATGCACCGGCGCAGTATCGCGCTATGCGCGCCCGTTCCGGTGGTTGATCCTCCGGACCAGCCAGACGCCGACCATGGTGGCGAGCGCCGCGCCGATCGCCACCGCCATCGGCCCCGCCCCGATGAGGGCGGCGTGGAGCACCCGGGTGCCGGGTGCGCTGTAGACCACCGCGAAGTGGATGGCGGCGGTGATGACGAGGGATGCCACCAGACGTCCGCCCGGCGGGCCGGCGCCGGGACCGTCGGACCGCACGTTCACCGCGTGGAGCAACTGGGAGAAGACCAGGGTGGTGAAGGCCATGGTCCGGGCCCCGTCGGCGCCGATGTCGAACATGTAGTCACCGGCGAGCAGGGAGGCCACGGCGCCCAGGGCGAGGATGAACCCCTGGACGGCGAGCCGGGCGAGGTTGGCGGGGGAGAGGATGTCACGGCCCGTCCCGGGCGGCACCTCCAGGGGGTTGCCGGCCGACCGGTCCGTGCCCAGGGCGAGGGCCGGGATGGAGTCGGAGACCAGGTTGATCCAGAGGAGCTGGACCGCGAGCAGCGGCTCGCCCAGGTGCCCGAGGAAGGCGAAGCCGACGAGGATGTAGATGATCTCCGAGGCGTTGGCCGACAGGAGGTACCAGACCACGTTGCGCAGGTTGGCGAAGATCCGCCTGCCCTCGGCGATGGCGGCGACGATGCTGGCGTAGTTGTCGTCGGTGAGCACCACGGCGGCTGCCTCACGGGCCACGTCGGTCCCCGATCCCATGGCCACTCCGATGTCGGCGCGGCGCAGGGCCGGAGCGTCGTTCACCCCGTCCCCGGTCATCGCCACCAGCGCCCCGGCTCGCTTCCACGCCTCGACGATCTTCACCTTGTCGATCGGGTCGACCCGGGCGAAGACCCGGTACCGGTGGATCTCCTTCGCCAGCTCCTCCACCGGCGTCCGTGAGAGGACCGTGCCCGTCATCACCTCGCCGTCCGTGATGCCCACGCGGTCCGCCACGGCCGCCGCCGTGGTGGCGTGGTCGCCGGTCACCATGACGGTCCGCACGCCGGCGCGCGCCGCCGCCGCCACCGCATCCGGAACCTCCGGGCGGATCTCCTCCCGCATCGCCACCATCCCCAGGAAGACGAGGTCGTGCTCGGTCTTCGCCGGGTCGTCGGGCAGGGATGGCAGCGCCCGGGCGGCGAAGCCGAGGGTCCGGAGGCCGCTCGCCGCCATGGCCTCGGCGGCGGCGAGGACTCCTTCTCGTGACGAGTCGTCGAGGTCCGCGGGCCTCTCGCCGTCGAGCACCTGGGCGGCGAGGGAGATGAGCACCTCGGGCGCGCCCTTCACCAGCAGGAAGTGCCGGCCTTCCACCTCGTGCACCGTCGACATCCGCTTGCGGTTCCCGTCGAAGCCGGCCTCGTCCAGGCGGGGGTGGCTCTCCCTCATCTCCAGGGGGTCGAGGCCGGTGTCCTCGAGGGCCCGGAGCAGGGCGACCTCCACCGGGTCGCCGGCCCAACCCTCCGGGGTCGGGTAGGCGTCGCTGCACAGGGCGGCGGTGAGCGCCAGGAGCCTCGGACCCGGCCCATCGCGGGCGAGGATGTCCTGGCCCCGGCTCCCGTCGGGCAGGAGGACGTCGACCACCTCGAGCCGGGGGGCGGTGAGGGTGCCCGTCTTGTCCGTGCAGATCACGTCGACGGCGCCGAGCGCCTCGACGGCGGCGAGACGGCGCACCACCGCCGAGCGCTTCGCCATCCGCTTCAGCCCTCCGGCGAGGCTCACGGTGATCACGGCGGGCAAGCCCTCGGGGATGGGGGCTACGGCGAGGGCGATGGCGGGGAGGAACATCGGCTCCGCCCGGGAGCCGCGGGGCAGGCCGACACCGAAAACCAGCGGCGCCGTGAGC
>QGUS01000027.1 GCA_003242515.1 Actinomycetota bacterium | reverse complement strand
CGAGGGTCACCGCCACGGCGACCATGCCGGCCAGTTCGCCCCTGCCCAGGACCAGGCCGGCGAGCGCACCCAGCATCGTGAAGTAGAGGAGGCCGGGCAGGGGACGGAGCGCCTCGATCCCTGGCATCGGGAACCCCGCCTCGATGCCGGCGCCGCCCAGGAACGACTGGATGATCACCACCCCGGCGACGGTCGCCAGCAGGTAGAGCGCCAGGGTCGCCAGCACCGCCAGGACCAGGCTGTTGCGGATCCAGGCCCGGCGGGTCCACCCGTTGGACAGCGACCAGGCCGCCACGGCCGAGCCCATGGGCGATCCCGTGATCACGCCACCCATGAAGAGGGCGAAGAAGACGAGCGGGAACGAAGCGGTGGCGTCGGCGGCGCGCTTCCACTGGCCGGCGGCGAGTGCCCCGGCCGCCTCCTCGAACTCCCGGCGTGCCAGGTCGGCCTCCGCCCTGAAGTCCTCGAGCAGGTCCTCCGGCACCGGCCCGCCGGTGCTGATCCCCATGCACCGCCCCTGATAGTCGGTGGCTCCATTCTCGATGTGCTCGATCGCCTGCGCCCAGTCGTCGGCCCGGCAGCGGGCGTTCTCGGCCTCGGCGGTGACGTTTCCGAGCCCCATCAGGAGGAGCAGTGCCGTGATGACCAGTGCCGTCACCAAAGAGCCGGGGGCGACCGCGGCGAGGAGGGCCCTCACGTTCCTCATCCGCCACCTCCCGTGATCAGACGGGCCATGGCACTGGCGAGGCGTGTGGTCGCCGCCTCCCCGTCGTCCGGGACCATCCCCAGGATCCCGTCGAGGTCGCCGTCGTAGAGGAGGCGGCCGCGGTCGATGACCACGGTCCGGTCGAACAGCTCCGGGGTGAGCGTCGGCTGGTGGGTGGCGACGAGCGTCGTCTGCCCTGCCTCGCTCCGCTCCCGGATGAGCCGGGTGAGGATGTCGACGCCGAAGAAGTCGAGTCCGGCGGTCGGCTCGTCGAGAAGCAGGATCGGCCGGTTCCGGGCGAACGCCAGCGAGAGGGCGAACTTCAGCTGGTTGCCCGTCGACAGCTTGCCGTGGGGGCGGGCCGGGACGGCGAACTCGGAGAGCAGCTCCTCGAGGCGGTCGTACTCATCGTCGGTGAGCCGGAAGATCCTCCGGAGGCGCTTGGCGTCGAGGAAGCCGGCCGTGGTGGGCAGCTCCATCTGCCGTGCGATCAGGTCGGCGGCCTCCTGGCTGCCGACCGGGCTACCACCGACGGTGATCGAGCCGTGCGTCGGAAAGACGACCCCCGAGACCAGGTTGATCAGCGTGGTCTTGCCGGCGCCGTTGCGGCCCAGCAGGGCGGTGGCGCCCCGGCCGAACCGGACCGAGATCGAGTCGAGGGCGGTGACGTCGCGGAACCGCTTCGTCACACCCTCGACGACGACATCCGCGGGCATCGGCTGCTGTTCCATGACGGCCCCAGGCTATGCAGCCCGGGTTGTTCCGGAGGATTCGTACACTCGCCAGGGTGTCGCCAAGCCCCTGGCTCGCATCGCTGCTGTCGGCGCTGATACCGGGTCTCGGGCACATCTACGCCGGCGACCGGCGCCGCGGGCGGGTCATGCTCGCCGTCGACCTGGCGCTGATCGCACTTCTCGCCGTCGTCGCCGTCTTCCTCAAGGTCGGTGCGATGAAGGTCCTGGTGTCCCCGGACGGCCTGTCGCTGGTGATGGCCGGGAACCTGCTGCTGGCCTCCTACCGGCTCTGGGCCGCCTACGACGCCCATGGTCTGGTCGCCGGGCGGAGGCGGCCGAGGAGCGAGAACCCCGCCCTGGCCAGGGTGGCGCTGCTGGCCGTGGCGTTCGTGCTGGTGGTGCCCCACGCCGCCCTCGGCTACCTGACGGTCACCCAGTACTCGTTGCTCCGGGACGTCTTCGACAACGACCCGTCTCCGACCGTCCCGACGACCCCCGGCAGCACCGTGCCGGGCCAGACGACCACGACCGACCGGTCCCGGCCACCCATCTGGGACGGCCTGGAGCGGCTCAACGTCCTCCTCATCGGCAGCGACGTCGGTCCCGACCGGACCGGAATCCGCACCGACACGATGATCGTCGTCTCGGTCGATCCCCAGACGGGGGACGCCGCGATGATCTCCCTGCCCCGCAACCTCCACTCGCTCCCGCTGCCCGAGGGGTTCGGCCCGGATGACGACTGCCACTGCTTCCCCGACCTGCTCAACGCCCTCTGGTGGGACGCGGTCAACCACCCGGACCGGTACCCGGGGGAGGGCGACCCCGGGCCACGCGCCCTGAAGCGGGCGATCGGGGAGTTCCTCGGGCTGGAGATCCAGTACTACGCCATGGTCTCCCTCCAGGGGTTCGTCGGCCTGGTGGACGCCCTGGGCGGCGTGACCATCGACGTGCCCGCCCGGGTGGTCGACGAGACCTACCCGCACGAGGACGGGGTGACGATCGAGAACGTCGTGATCGAGCCGGGACGCCAGCACCTCGACGGCCACCTGGCTCTGGCATACGCCCGTATCCGCCGCCACGCCGACGACTGGGCCCGGATGAACCGGCAGCGCTGCGTGCTCGGCGCCCTACTGGAGCAGTCGAGCCCGATGGAGTTGCTGGCGCGCTACGGGGCGCTGGTCGACGTGATGCGCCAGCACCTGGAGACGGACATCCCCCTCGACCGCCTGGCCGACTTCATCGACATCCTCCCGAAGCTGAGCACCGATCGGATCGGGGCGCTCCTCGTCAACCGCGACTACGTGACAGAGCGGGTGGACAACAAGACCTTCTACGACCTGGAGCGGATCCAGCGGGAGGCGGCGGCGCTGCTGGCGGACCCCACCTCCGGTGCCACGGACGGCCTCAGCCTCTCCGGGGCGTGTGACTGACCTCCCCCGGCCCTCGGCCAGGAGAGGGCCTTCCGGGGATGGGGGCCGGTCAGAGCTGACCCGACTCCAGGCGGTCGATCTCTTCCTGGTACTCCGGGTCGTCGTAGCGGCTGAGGAGGAAGGTCGGGGCGTAGTCGGGCAGGGGAGCCCCCGTGACGTGGTCGGCGACCAGGTCGGCGGCTCCGCACGCCACCATCACCCCGAACCCGGAGTAGGCGCACGCCAGGTACAGCCCGTCCGGCCCGGCCGGGCCGACCAGCGGGCGGTTCTCCCGGGTCTTCGTGTAGTACCCGCCGTCCACCCTCGCCTCGGGCAGGTGGTCCCGGTACGCACTCAGGCCGGGGATCATCCGGGTCAGCCCCCGGATCACCGCCTCCGGGTAGAGCGGGTCGTCGGGTAGCGGGTACACGGGGTCGTCGTAGACGTGGCCGTGGTACTCCCAGAGCGCCAGGAACCACTGTGATCCCTGGCCGCCCTCGGGCCGGCCGTGGCAGTAGATGGGCATGGGGCCGAGCAGGTCGTCACGCCCCTCCTCCGCCAGGGCCTCGCGCTCCTCGTCGGTCCAGTCGATCTCCTGGGGGTCCGACCAGATCACCATCGGGGCCTCCCTCGGGATGACGCCGAGGTGGTCCCGGAAGGCGACCTTGAGGTGGAGCTCCGACCGGAGCGGCAGGTCGAGGCCCGCCATGGCCGCCACCCGACGGCTCATCGGGCCGGCGGCCACCACCACGACCGGGGCGGAGATGGCCTCGCCCGAGGCGAGTCGCACCCCTGTCACCTTCTCGCCCGAGACGTCGATGCCGACGACCTCGTCGACGATCCGCGTGGCGCCGTGGCGTTCGGCCTCCTCCAGCATCCACGCCCCGAGCTGCTGCGCGCCGAACCACCCTGCGCGGCGGACATGGACCGCTCCCACCGCGTCCGGGGTGATGTAGGGGAAGTGGCGTGCGAGCTCCGAAGGGTCGAGGATGTCGACCCCGTCCGGCTGGTCGCCATAGGGCACCGGCCCGGGATGCCGGCGGGCGTCCCCGGCCCCGAACGAGGAGATGATGTCGGCCTGGCCCTGCATCACGGCGAGGCGTACGAAGTCGGCGGTGACGAACAGGTACCCGCGGCGATTGAGGTGGAACGCACCGCCCGACTCCTCGTGGAACTCCTCGAGGAGGTCGATGGACCGGTTCATCAGGCCCACCATCGGCTCGTGCGGCCACCAGTTGCGGTAGCACTCGGTGGACTTGTCGGAGGTCAGCGTCAGCGGCGGCCGGGGGTCGACGACGACGACGTCGCCCATGCCGCGGCGGGCGGCGAGCTGGTGGGCGACGGACACCCCGGCGATGCCGGCGCCGATGACGACGGCGTCAGCCGTCCTCATGCCCGGATGAACTCCTTCACCTTCGCCGCCACGGCGTCCGGCGTGAGCCCGAACTTCTCGGCGATGACCTTGTCGGGTGCGGAGGCCCCGAAGTGGTCGATGCCGATCTTGAGGCCGTCCTCGCCGACGATCCGCTCCCAGCCGAAGGTCGACGCCGCCTCGATGGAGACCCTGGGGGCGTCGCCGAGCACCTGCTTCCGGTACTCCTCGGGCTGCTCGAAGAACAGCTCCCAACAGGGGAGGGACACGACCCGGGCCGAGATGCCCTCGGCCTCGAGCGCCGCCGCGGCCTCCACGGCCACCCAGACCTCCGAACCGGTGGCGACCAGGGTCACGTCCGACCCGTCACGCACCACATAGCCGCCCCGGGAGACCCCGTCGGCGGGCAGGCCGAGGTCGGGAACGTTTTGGCGGGTGAGCGCCAGACCGACCGGCCCGTCCTGGCGGTTGAGGGCGATCTCCCACGCCTGCCGGGTCTCGTTGGCGTCGGCGGGGCGGATCACCCACAGGTCGGGCATGGCCCGGAGGGACGCCAGGTGCTCGATCGGCTGGTGGGTCGGCCCGTCCTCGCCGAGGAACACCGAGTCGTGGGTCCAGACCCAGATCGACGGCGCCTTCATCAGCGCGGAGAGACGCACCGCCGGTCGCATGTAGTCGGAGAAGACGAAGAAGGTGGCGCCATACGGCTTGAGGCCGCCGTGGACCGCCATCCCGTTGACGATGGTCCCCATGGCGTGCTCGCGGATGCCGAACGGGATGTCCCGGGCAGCCCGGTCGGTCCTGGAGAAGAGCCGACCGTGCTCGATGACGGTCTTGGTGGACTCGGCCAGGTCGGCGGCGCCGCCGATGAACCCGGGGCACTTCTCGGCGATCTCGGGGAAGAGGGCGCCCGACGACGCCCGGGTGGCCATCGCCTTGCCCGGCTCGATCGCCCTGCCCTCCAGCCTCACCGGGGCCGGGTCGTGGAGCTGCGCCCAGAGGGCCTTCTTGTCCTCGGGGGCGGCCTCCAGCCGCTGCCGCCAGGCGGCGTGGGCCTCCCGGCCGCGTTCCATCGCCTGCGAGAAGAACTCGTAGACGGCCGGGTCCACGAAGAAGTCGGTGTTAGGGTCGAAGCCCATGGCCTCCTTGGCCCCGCGGATCTCGTCGGCGCCGAGCGGGCTGCCATGCGACTTCGGGCTGCCCTCGAGGTTCGGGGCGCCCTTGCCGATGCGGGTCTTGCAGCAGATGAGGGAGGGCCGGTCCTCGACCGAGCGGGCCTCCGCGATCGCCTGGGCGATCGCCTCGCGGTCGTGGCCGTCGACGGTGAGGGTGTGCCAGCCGACCGCCTCGAAGCGCCCGGGCACGTCGTCGCCGAAGGTGATCGTCGTGGCCCCGTCGATGGAGATCTGGTTGTCGTCGTAGAGGTAGACGAGGCGGCCGAGCCCGAAGTGGCCCGCCAGCGACGCCGCCTCGTAGGAGATGCCCTCCATGAGGTCGCCGTCGGAGACGAAGGCGTAGGTCCAGTGGTCGACCAGGTCGGCTCCGAGGCGCTCCCGGAGGTGTGCCTCGGCGAGGGCCATGCCGACGGCGGTGCCGAAGCCCTGGCCGAGCGGGCCGGTGGTCATCTCGATGCCGAGGTGATGGTCGATCTCCGGGTGGCCGGCGGTATGGCTGCCCCACTGCCGGAACGACCTGATGTCGTCCATCGAGACCGGGAAGCCGGCCAGGTGGAGCAGCGAGTAGAGGAGCATCGACCCGTGGCCGTTGGAGAGCACGAAACGGTCACGGTCCGGCCAGGCAGGGTCGTCCGGGTCGACGACCAGGAAGCGGGTCCACAGGGTGACGGCGATGTCGGCCATCCCCATCGGCATGCCGGGGTGGCCGCTGTTGGCCTTCTGGACGGCGTCCATCGCCAGTCCCCGGATCGTCTTGACCGCGAGCTCTTCGGCTGCGGCTCGGTCGAAGTTCTCGGTGCCCATCGCCGCGAGGGTACCCCCGGCGATTGTGGCCCTGACCACGGTCAGGCCGGGCGGCACACCTCGCAGGGCCGGAATCCCTCGATCGGCTCGCGGAGGTCGATCACGTTCTCCGGCTTCGACCGGCGGATGCTCCGGCAGGTGGGGTGGCAGTAGATCCCCGTGGTCACGTTGGCCCGGTAGCGGACGCCCCTCCTGGCCAGGTCCTCCAGCCAGCCCGGGTCGGCGCCCTCGTGGTTGAGCAGGATCAGCTTGTTCTCCGGCCGCCCGAGGGAGTAGTTCCCGAGATGCCCGTCGGAGCGGACCACCCGGTGGCAGGGGATCATCAGCGGGATCGGGTTCCGTGCGACGGCCGAGCCGGCGGCACGCACCGCGGCCGGGTTGCCCGCCTCCTTGGCCAGCCACGCGTAGGAGCGGACCTCGCCCCTGGGGATCCCGGCGGTGGCCCGGAGCACCCGCTGGTGGAAGGGGCTCACCGAGCGGAGGTCGACCGGGACCTTCCCGGGCCTTCCGGCCTCGATCGCCGCGGGGATGTGACGGGCCCAGGACTTCGGCGGTTCGGCCCGGAACAGGCCCCGTCCGGTGCGGGAGAGGAACCTCTGCTGCCATTCGCCCTCGGCGAGCCCGAGTCCGGAGACCCCCCGCAGGTTGAATGTGACCACCACCATCCCCAGGGGCGACTCGTAGAAGTCGTAGCCGTCGGCCAGCCCGGTGCCGAGGGCGACGCCCTCGCTGATCCCGGCGGGGAGCTCGCCGATCAGGGCGGCCAGTTCACCCTCTAGCGACATGTTCCTCAGCCTCCATGATCGTGCGCAGCCGGTTGAGGCCACGGTGGATGTCCGTCTTCACGGTCCCGACGGGGCGGCCCGTGATCTCCGAGATCTCCTCGATCCCCAGGCCGACGACGTGGCGCAGCACCACCGCCGTCCGCTGTGGCCCCGAGAGGGCGGAGAGCCTCCGGTCCCACGCCGCGCCGTCCACCATCTCGGGGTCCTCGACCCCGCCGCGGGGCTCGTCGAGCTCCACCAGCGTCGGGCGACGGGACCGGTCGCGGAGGTGGTTGCGGCCCAGGTTCAGTGCGATGGTCCAGAGCCATGGCTCCAGCCTGAGCTCCCGGATGCGGTCCCGGTCGTACCCGCACAGGGCGTGGTAGGCGCGGATCAACGCCTCCTGGGTGAGGTCCTCCGCCGTGTGGTGGTCGCCGGACATGCGGCGCAGACCCCAGTACAGCCGCCGGCCCATCAGCTCGACGACCTGCGGGAAGATCCCGTCGAGGTCGGCCGCCAGCCGCTTCGGGAGCTCGTCGGTAGGGTCTGCCATCACCGGTCAGAACCCCGTCGGGGTCGCCGCGGTTGCACGGGGATAGTCTGGTCGCGATGGAGCGCCAGGACATCGAGAGCATCCTCGCCGCCGCCGAGGAGCGGCTGGCTGCGGGAGGATCCCTGGCAGGCACCGGCTTCCGCCGGGTGGTCCGGGAGGTGAAGGCCGACCCGGAACTGGCCCGGGATCACGCCGACCGCATCGCCCGGATCGACGACGCCGCCTTCCGGCGCTGGCCGATGCTGGTGGTCCCCATCGTCCCGGGGACGATTCTGGCCCTGGTGGCCGCCGCCGTCGGGCTCGGTCTCGTGGCCTGGTCCTACCGCCTCGCCGACGGGAGCCAGGTGGCGGCGGTGGTCGCGTTCTTCGCCGGGTTCGGGGTGCTAGCCGCCACCACCCACGGGCTCGGCCACCTGGTGGTCGGGCGTCTCCTGGGCATCCGTTTCACCGCCTGGTACGTGGCGTCGCCCGGCCGTCCTCAGCCGGGGGTCAAGATCGACTACGCCAGTTACCTCCGGTCCACGAGGGCCCGCCGGGCGTGGATGCACGCCTCGGGGGCGATCGTGACCAAGGTGCTGCCGTTCGCCCTGATCGGTGCCGCCCGTGCCGCCGGACTGCCCGGGTGGGTGACCTGGGCGCTGGTCGGTATCGGCTTCGTGATGATCGTCACCGACGTCATGTTCTCCACCCGGAAGTCGGACTGGTCCCGGGTGATCCGGGAGCTTCGCTCCTAGCCGGCGGTCTCGTCGGAGGGGAGGGGGATGGACCCGTCGGTGGCGTGCATCTCCTCGTGCGACGCCAGCGTCCTCATGTAGTCGTACTCGTCGATCGCCTCGAGCACGTCCACCGAGATCAGGTGGCGGGTCATCGGACCGTCGCTCCGGTCGAACGCCCGCGCCCTCTTGATCACCGCCGCGGCGTCGTCGTCGATGCGTCGGTGCTGGGCCAGATGGTCATACCAGGAATGGTTGGCGAACACCTCCGTGAATCGGGTCGGGTCGGAGACGTTCCGCATCAGGCCCCACCGGTACGCGCCGGTCGTCAGGCGGACCAGACGCAGCTGCTGCATCACCTTGAGGAACTCGGGGATGTCCGCCTCGTCGACGACCCAGGTGTTGAGCACCACCACCGGGCCCTCCTCGGAGATGCTCTCGTCGACCTCCTGGCCGAGGTGCGGGTTGAGCGAGTCGGCGATCGTGAACGCCGGCTCCTCGATCTCCTCGAGCTTCGGGATCCGGAAGCGGGGCGTGAGGAGCCCGAGGACCACCGAGCCGATGGAGAAGGAGATGAGGGTGGCCCGGATGCCCACCTGGTCGGCGACCACGCCGGCGAGGATCGACCCCAGCGGGGCGATCCCCGAGAACGAGAGGTTGTAGAGGGCCATGGCCCGCCCCTTGATCCAGTCGGGGGCGATCAGCTGGGCCGTCGTGTTCATGGTCGACAGGGAGAGCAGCCAGAAGGCGCCGCATCCCGCCATGCAGACCGCCGCCAGGGCCAGGTTCGGTACGAAGCCGAGGAGGATGCCGAAGACGCCGAACAGGAAGATCCCGAACGGGATCAGGTGGACGCCCCGCTCGGTGATCCGGTTGCGGGTCGCCACTCCGATCAACGCCCCCGTCCCCATGGCGCCGAGCAGGAAGCCGTACGTGCCCGCGGTGCCACGCAGCTCGGTGGTGTACCCGGGGAGGACCGCCTGGACGACGGCGGAGGTGATGGCGTACAGGGCCGAGAGGGTGAGCAGGTTCCGGAACTTCTCGGTGTACCGGGCGTAGCGGATGCCCATGGTCACCGCACTGAACATCGTCGTGTTCTCCCGCTCCCGCGGCCCGAGCGTGGAGGCGACGTAGAGGACCACGGCGATCATCGCCAGGTAGCTGATCGAGTTGACCCCGAACCCGATCGCCGCCCCGTATGCGGCGACGATGGCGCCACCGATGGCGGGGCCGACGGCGCGGGCGGCGTTGAACCCCGCGGACTGGAACGCGATCGCCGACGGGATCATCTCGCGGGGGACCAGCTCGGGGAGCAGCGCCTGCTGGGAGGGGAGGTTGAGGGCGCCGCCCATGCCCAGCATGAGGCCGAGGAGCAGGAGGATCCCGGGGGTCATCCGGCCGAAGTGCGTCAGCAGGGCCATGCTGAGCGCCGACACGGCCATGATCGACTGGGCCAGCACCATGATCTTCGCCCGGTCGAACATGTCGGCGAGGGCTCCCGCGGTGAGCGAGAAGAAGAGGAGGGGGAGGGTCGACGAGGCCACCATGAGACCGACCCAGGTGTTGGAGCCGTTGGTCAGCTCCAGCATCAGCCACGAACCGGCGACACTCTGGACGAAGGTGCCGATGGCGGAGAAGATCGACGCCGACCACAGGGCCCGGAAACGTGCGATGCGGAGCGGCGAAGTCATCGGTGGCGTGCTGATCCTATCCGCCCCGTATGACCGCGGATCGGCCTAGCGTCGGGGTCGTGGAGCGTGAGACCGCCTATTTCGTCGGCACCCAGGGTGGCCCCGGTGTGCTGCTGCTGCACTCGTTCTGGGGCTTGACGCCCTCGGTGAAGAAGCGCGCCGACCAGCTGGCCGACGCCGGGTTCATGGTGCTGGCGCCGGACATCACCTTCGGCGAGCGTCCCGTCTCCGAGCAGGAGGCGGTGGCGAAGCTGGCGGAGGCCGACGTGGATCGTCTCGCCCGGCTGGTCCTGGTCTCCACTGCGTTCATCCACGAGAAGGGCGGCGACCGCCCCATAGGCATCGTCGGGTTCGGCATGGGAGGCTCGATGGGCCTGTGGGCATCGGTCCGTGCCGCCCACCTGGTGAGGACCGCGGTGTCGTTCTACGGGACCCAGCAGATCGACTTCACCGGCTCCCGATCGTCGTACATGATCCACCTGGCGGAGGAGGACGCCTACGTCACCGACGACGACGCGGCGTTCATGGAGGCGACGATCGCCCTCGAGTCCCTCCCGGTGGAGGTCTTCCGCTACCCGGGGACGAGGCACGGGTTCGGGGAGCCGGAGAGCGACGTTTACGACCCGGAGTCCTTCGAGCTGGCCTGGTCGCGCACCGTGGAGTTCCTCACCGACCAGCTGTCCCCCTGAGCGAGGCTCCCGGACGGACGGCAGGCGGAGAGGGCGGCGGGTGGACCGGCCACTACCGTCCCGCTCCGATGAGCCCCGCGGAACGCGAGATCACCCGACCGGTCGCCCTCTGCCTCCCCGACGGGTCCCTCGACCCCGACGCCGTGGGGTGGACGCGCCGCCCGCTGCACGACACCTCCGGGATCGGCAAGGGGCTGCGGAGCCGGGGTCGCAACAAGCGCTGGGAGTACTGGGCGATCCTCTCGCCGACCCACATCGTGTCGCTGACCGTCGCCCATCTCGACTACTCGGCGCTCCTCGGCTTCTGGGTCCACGACCGGTCCACCGGCCGCACCATCGACCGTGGCGCCGTCGGTCTCCCGACCGCCGCCAGGCTGCCACCGTCGCTCGGTGGTGGGCCGGCCACCGGGAAGGTGGGGAAGACGGAGATCGACTTCACCGATTTCGACGGTGGCACGCGGATCCGGGCCCGGGCGAAGGACATCGCCGTCGACGTGTTCGCCGAACTGCCCGTGGGCCACGAGGCGCTGGGTGTCGTCGTCCCGTGAACGAAGCGACGCTTCCAGTACACCGTGAAGGACGTGGCCCGGCCGGCCACCGGCTGGGTCGAGTTCGAGGGCGAGCGCACCAGCCTCGAGGCCGGGGACTCCTGGGCCATCCTCGACCATGGCCGGGGCCGCTGGCGCTACCGGGTGCGGTGGAACTGGGCCGCCGCCATCGGCCGCGTCGACGGCCGGGTGCTCGGGCTGCAGCTCGGGTCGAAGTGGACCGACGGGACGGGCATGACCGAGAACGGCGTCTTCGTCGACGGGCGTCTCCACAAGATCTCCGAGGAGCTCGGATGGTCCTACGACTTCGACCGGCCGATGGAGCCGTGGCGGATCACCGGCGAGTCCGCCGACCTGGAGTTCCACCCGTTCCACGACCACGCCTCGAAGACCGAGTTGGGTGTGATCGGGACCCGGGGGCACACCAGGTCTTCGGCACCTTCACCGGCTGGGTGGACGCGTCCGGTGAGCGGGTCAGGGTCGACGGGATCGAGGGGTTCGCCGAAGAGATCCGCAACAGGTGGTGACCGCCCCGGAGGACGGCCGGCACAGGGGGCCGGCGGTGGCCGGGTCAGAGGGGCTCGAAGGCTGCTCCGGTCCGGATCGTGCCCTCCCGCAGGACGCGGGCGTACACCCGGGACTCGCCCGGGTGGCGCTGCTGGGACATCCGGCCGAACTTCCCGTCGACGAACCACCGGGCGTTGGTCGCACAGGGGGTCGTGTAGGAGGTGATCTCGATCTCCACCTCGTGGCCGATCCGGTAGCGGTTTCCGGGGACCACCGTCGACCAGTCGACACCGGCGATGGTCAGGTTCTCCCCGGCGTGCCCCGGCGCCATGTCGTGGCCCTCCGCCCGCATCTCCTCGATCACCTCCAGCAGCTCGCGCGCCCGCGCCCGCCCCGCCCCCCCTGGGTGCTTACGGTCGGGGTGGCCGTCCCCGACGACCCCGAGGACCGCCCACACCGCCCCG
>QGUS01000254.1 GCA_003242515.1 Actinomycetota bacterium | reverse complement strand
AGACGCAGGAACCGGGCGGTGGCGGCCATGGCGAGGATGCCGATGGGGAGGTTCACGAAGAAGACCCACCGCCAGTCGAGGTTGTCGACGATGAACCCGCCGATCAGCGGGCCGCCGACCGACGACACGGCGAACACGGAGCCCATGTAGCCCTGGTAGCGGCCGCGCTCTCGGGGCGAGACCACGTCACCGATGATCGTGAGGGCCATGACCGTGAGGCCGCCCGCGCCGAGGCCCTGGATGGCCCGGTAGGCGATGAGCTGGCCCATCGTGAATGCGAAGCCGCAGAGCAGCGACCCGACCAAGAAGACCCCGATCGCGATCTGGAACATCAGCTTGCGGCCGTAGAGGTCCGACAGCTTCCCGTAGAGGGGGGCGCTCGTCGTGGAGGTGAGCAGATAGGCCGTCACCACCCAGGAGAGGTGCGAGATGCCTCCCAGCTCCCCGACGATGGTCGGGAGCGCCGTGGAGACGATGGTCTGGTCGAGCGATGCCAGGAACATCCCCAGCATCAGTGCGATGTAGACGAGCAGGATCTCCCGGTGCCGGGAGTCCTGCTGGGTAGGCGCTTCTGTGTCCGTGTCCGTCATATGGCTCACCTCCATCCAAGCTCTGGCGCCACGTAAGTCAGAACCGACTCGATGACGTGCGCGTTGTACTCCACCCCCAGCTGGTTGGGGATCGTGAGCAGCAACGTGTCCGCCGCCGCGATCGCCTCGTCCTTTTTCAACTCCTCGACCAGCTTGTCGGGCTCGTTCGCATAGCTGCGCCCGAAGATCGCCCGGGTCCGCGGGTCGATCATCCCGATCTGGTCCTGATCGTTCCGCTCGTGCCCGAAGTAGGCGCGGTCCTGGTCGGTGACCAGGGGGAAGATGCTCCTGCTGACCGACACCCGCGGGGCCCGCTGGTGCCCGGCCGCCTTCCACTCCTCGAGGTAGATCTCGATCTGCTCCCGCTGCTGGACGTGGAAAGGCTTGCCCGACTCGTCCCACTTCAGCGTCGAGCTCTGCAGGTTCATGCCCATCCGCGCCGCCCACCGGGCGGTGTCGTTGGAGCCGGACCCCCACCAGATCCGCTCACGGAGGGTCTCGGAGAGCGGCTCCAGGCGCAGCAGCCCCGGCGGGTTGGGGAACATCGGGCGCGGGTTGGGCTGGGCGAAGCCCTCGCCCTCCAGGAGCTTCAGGAAGACCATGGCGTGGCGGCGGGCCATGTCGGCGTCGTCCTCGCCCTCGGCGGGGGAGTAGCCGAAGTACCGCCAGCCGTCGATGACCTGCTCGGGGGACCCACGGGAGATCCCCAGCTGGAGGCGCCCGCCGGAGATCAGGTCGGCGGCCCCGGCGTCCTCGACCATGTAGAAGGGGTTCTCGTACCGCATGTCGATGACCGCGGTGCCGATCTCGATCCGCTGGGTCCGGGCTCCGATCGCGGCCAGGAGGGGGAAGGGCGACGCCAGCTGACGGGCGAAGTGGTGGACCCGGAAGTAGGCGCCATCGGCGCCCAGCTCCTCGACGGCGACGGCCAGTTCGATGGACTGGTTGAGGGCGTCGGCCGCGGTGCGGGTCTGCGATCCGGGGACGGGCGCCCAGTGGCCGAACGAGAGGAAACCGATCTTCTTCACAAGGGGCATTCAACAACGGGACCGGGCCCCCGATTCCCGTTCGTTCAATCCACCCCGTTTCCGATCCGATGTTCTCCATATGGACCCGCACCACGACCGGGCGGCGGACGAGATCGTCCAGGACGGGCTCCCCGAGCCGGTGGGGCTGGCAGGCCGGGCCGCGACGGCCACCGGCCAGGCCGATCTCGCCGGCCTGATCGGCGCGGGCGGGAAGATCCTGGCGGTCCTCGCCGGTGTCGTGGTGCTGGTACTCGCCCTGGTGGCCGTGATCCCGGACCGGACGCAGGCGCCCGCGGTGCCCGTCGGAGGGGCGCCGCCGGCGTCGTCGCCCACCGTCCCGCCGTCGGCCGACGACTCGCTCGGCCTGAAGCTCGCCGGGCTCACCGCGGCGTGGAACGAGGTGAGCTCGCCGCCGTCGATCACCAAGGGGATCCCGAGGACGCCGGAGACGGGGCGCTTCGACGGCTTCACCTTCCGCTTCAACGAGTCGAGCCTGCTGGCCGGCGCCTACGACGACCGGACCGAGGACCTCTACGCCCTGTTGGTGCGCTCCTGGCTCTCGGACGAGAACGCCGAGCGGCTCATCATCCACCTCTGCCACGTGGTGCACCCGCACAACCAGGGCTGCCTCGACTCCTACCGGCAGGTCGGGCTCGACGGCGGAACGCTGGAGGACTTCCGGGACCAGACGCGGCAGGTCGAGTGGGTCATCGACGGGGTGCGGTGGAGCCTCGAGATCGAGGAGAACATCCAGAGCATCCGGGCACTGGCCCCCGGAGCGCCCTGAGGGCTGCCTAGCCGCCGAGGGCGGCGATCTCCTCCCGAAGCGCATCGGCGTCCCAGCGCTCGCCGGCCGCCTCGAGCCTCGCCAGGGCCTCCCGGTACTCCGCAGCCGACTCTTCCGTCCGGCCGAGGTCCCGAAGGGACCGGGCGCGTTCCCGATGCCAGGCCGCCAGGGAGAAGCCGCCCTGCGGGACGATCCCCGCGAGCACCTCCAGGGCTTTCGAGGGTCGGCCCTCGGCGCGGGTCACCGCGGCGTCGAGGATCCGCCAGTCGGTGTGGATGGGGACGGCCGGCCCGGCGTCGACGAGAAGCGGTCCGATCCCGTCGACCGCCCTGCGCGCCTCCGCGACCAGCCCGGCGTCGAGGAGGATCTGGCCGGCCTGCAGCAACGCCCCCGCATCGTCCCAGGGATGGCCTGCCGGCGGCAGCGAGCCGTCGAGCTCCGTCAGGGCCCGGCGGACCGCCGCGTCCGTGTCGCCACGGCGCCAGGCGAGCTTGGCGGAGATGACCCGGTCGATCCAGTGCGCCCGGGGCGACGGATCCAGCAGCGTCGCAGCCGAGTCCAGCTCGCCGCGGGCCATGTGGACCTGGG
>QGUS01000253.1 GCA_003242515.1 Actinomycetota bacterium | reverse complement strand
GCCGGGGATGACGACGCCGTCGAGGTCCGACAGGTACGACTCGGCGAGCAGCCCGGTCACGTCCTCTGAGGTGATCCAGCGGACGTCGAGCTTCACGCCGTGCGCCGCGGCGGCATGACGGAGCGCCTCGTGCACGGACAGGTAGGCGTCCGGGAGCTCCACGTACTTGCCGACGATGCCGATGGTGACCTCCTGGGTGGCGTTCGCCGCCCGCTCCACCATCGCCTTCCAGTTGTCCAGGTTGGGCGGCCCGGTGACCAGCCCGAGACGGTCGCACACGACCTGGTCGAGACCGCCTTCGTGGAGCACCAGGGGCACGGCGTAGATGTCGGAGGTGTCCGGGGCGGAGATGACGGCACGGGGCTCGACGTCGCAGAACAGGCTCACCTTGCGGCGGACGCTCTCGTCGATCTCCCGGTCAGACCGGACCACGATCACATCGGGGTGGATCCCCTTGCTGCGCAGTTCCGCCACCGAGTGCTGGGTCGGCTTGGTCTTGAGTTCCTCGGAGGCGCCGAGGTACGGGACCAGGGTGACATGGATGAAGAGGGTGTTGGAACGGCCGATCTCGTTGCCGAACTGGCGGATGGCCTCGAGGAAGGGCAGCGACTCGATGTCGCCGACGGTGCCGCCGACCTCGGTGATCACCACGTCCACGTCCGGCGAGGCCACCCGTCGGATGCGCTCCTTGATCTCGTTGGTGACGTGCGGGATCACCTGGACGGTGTCACCCAGGTAGTCGCCGCGGCGCTCCTTCTGGATCACCGAGAGGTAGATCGACCCGGCGGTGACGTTGGAGGTGCGGCGCAGGTTCTCTCCGGTGAAACGCTCGTAGTGACCGAGGTCGAGGTCCGTCTCCCCTCCGTCGTCCGTGACGAACACCTCCCCGTGCTGGAAGGGGTTCATCGTCCCCGGATCGACGTTGATGTACGGGTCCAGCTTCTGGTTCACGACCTTGAGGCCGCGGGCCTTGAGCAGGCGGCCGAGCGAGGCCGCGGTGATGCCCTTGCCGAGGCTGGAGACGACACCGCCCGTGACGAAGATGAACTTCGGCTGGGGGGTGGGAGACGGGCTCTCCGGAGTGTTGGCGATGGTCTCCAGGGGCCCGTTCATGACGGGATTCCACAGTAGCACGCGCCGCGGGAGTATCCGGGGTTCATCCGGATCGGCCCGCGGCGATGTCGAGGAGCTCCTTGGCGGCGACCTGTCCGGCCTCGCTGTCGGGCAGGCCGGCGAGCATCCGGGTGATCTCCCGGACCCGCTCCTCCCCCTCCACGCGGGTGGCCCTCGCCTGGCCGCCGTCGCGGGTGACGACGAAGTGGGTGGTGGCGAACGCGGCCACCTGGGGCAGGTGGGTCACGCAGACGACCTGGGCGTGCTCGGCCAGGGCCGCGAGCTTCCGGCCCATGGCGAGGGCCGTGGTGCCGCCGACGCCGGTGTCGACCTCGTCGAAGACGAGGGTCTGGCTGCCCTCGCCCCGGGCGGCTAGCCGGATGGCGAGCACGAGACGGGACAGTTCGCCTCCCGAGGCCCCGGATCCCACCGGGGCCATCTCGAGACGGGGATCGGAGGAGAACCAGACCTCGGCCCGGTCGGCGCCCGACGGCCCCGGCTCCGCCGGCTCGATGCGCACCTCCAGCCGGGGATTGCCCATCCCGAGGTCGGCTAGGTGCTCGAGGGCCCTCTCCGCCAGCGTTCTGGCGGCCGCCTCACGGGCCCTGGTGAGTCGCTCCGCCGCCTCTGCCACCCGGGCCCGGGCGGAGCGGAGCTTCTCCTCCATCAGGTCGGCGTCGGCGAGGATCGACTCGATCTCGGCGGCCCGCTCCGCGGTCTTCCGGCCGAACTCGATCACCTCGGCCAGGGTCGGGCCGTACTTCCGCTTCAGATCGCCGATCGCGGTGAGCCGGGCCTCCACCTCCACCAGACGCTGCTCGTCCCGGTCCAGCCCCTCTGCGGTGTGCAGGGCGTCCCGGGACAGCTCGGCGAGCTGGTCCATGATGAGCTCGGCCTGCTCGGCCAGCGGCCGTGACGACGGGTCGAGGTCTGCCACCTTGCGGAGCCGGGACACGACCTCTCCGCCCAGCTCCGACACCTGCTCCAGATAGCGGCTCGACTCGGCCAGGTTGATGGTCACCTCCTCGATGTTGCGGAGCCGCGACGCCTCGACCTCCAGCTCGGCGTCCTCGCCCTCCGCCGGGGCGATCCGGGAGATCTCCTCGGCCTGGAAGGAGACGAGGTCGAGCTCCCGGCGCAGGGCCATGCCGTCACCGCCCAGCTCGGCCGCGGCGGCCTCCACCTCGCGCAGGTGCTCCCATGCCTCGCGGTACGCCTCGAGCGCGGGACCGATCCCGGCCGGGTCGGACGAGTCGACGAGGCCCAGGACCACGGCGGGCCTCCTGATGGCGAGCTGGTCGTGCTGACCGATGATCTCGACCAGCGGTCCGACCCGTTCCGCCAGTGCCGGCGCCGAGACCAGGACACCGTCTGCGTACGCCCGGCTCTTCCCGCTGGCGGGGATGGTCCGGGCGACGGCGACCTCCTCGTCGCCCTCGCCGAAGAGGCCCTCGACGCGGGCCTCGCCCTCTCCCCCGCCCACCATCGACCCGTCGGCCTTCTCTCCGAGCAGGAGCCGGAGGCCGCCCAGGAGCAGGGTCTTGCCGGTGCCGGTCTCGCCCGTGATCACGTTGAGACCGGGCGTGAGGTCCAGCGAACTGTCCGAGATGACTCCGAGGTTGACGACTCTGAGGTGGTGCAGCATCAGCGCAGACCGAACTTGTCCCGCACCGCCTCGGGGAAGGTGCGGAGCGACACGAACTTCAGCCGGGGCTCCCCGGCGCTGACGATGAGCCTCTCCCCCTCCCGCAGGTGCCCCAGGACGTCCTTGTCCACGTTGACCCGGACCGTCCGGTCCGCCGCCACCTCCACGGCCACCTCGGCCCCGTCGGGCAGCACGAGCGCCCGGGAGAAGAGTGAGTGGGCGGCCACGGGGGTCATC
>QGUS01000252.1 GCA_003242515.1 Actinomycetota bacterium | reverse complement strand
CCCTATGCCTTTCCGGCCGGGGGTGGGGGCCGGGGCCAGGTACGGGACGACCCGCATCCCACGCCGGCGTGGCGGAGGGACCAACCGGGCCACGAGCAGGCCCCCCGATGCCGGCGAGGCCAGGGCCGCGGCGAACACGAGGGGCTCGAGCCAGGTCACCGGTCGCCTCCCGTGAACACCCTCGGCTCCGGGGGGAGCGCCCCGAGGCGTGATGCGATGAGGATCCCGACCAGGCTCATCACGCCCCCGACGACCACGACGAGGATCCCCGCCGGCGTCGAGTAGAACTCCCTGAAGGCACCCGACCGGGAGGTCATCGCCACCAGCACCAGCCAGGGCAGGACGAAGACCACCCGCGAGTTGATCTTGTGCTCCAACGCCTCGGTGCGGACCTGCTCGACAGCCCAGCTGTCGCGGGTGGCCGCGTCGGCCAGGTCGGAGAGGATCTCCCCCACCACCGGACCGCCGCGCTCGTGGGCGAGGATCAACACCTCGATTATCCGATCGCTGGTCGGGTCGGCCAGGTCGGCGCGGACCATCTCCAGCGCCGGGGCGACGCCGAGGCTGCGGGCGTAGACGGGGAAGCCCTGAAACGCCTCCCGGAGCGGCTGCGGTCCGTGGATCGCCAGTTGCTCCAGAGCGACCGGGAGCGACGCCCCCGACCGGATCGACGCCAGGATGTCCCTGATCCCGTCGGGCCACGCCTCCTGCACGGCGGCCAGCCGCTTCGCCCGGGCCCGTGAGTAGTACGCCTTGGGCAGGGTGGTCACCACGACCGCCGGCACCGCCGCCACGGCAACCAGTCCGGTCAGCCCGTATATCAAGAGGAAGGCCGCCAGCGAGACTCCGGCAATCGTGGCCCAGAACTGGGTCGGGGTGACGTCGACTCCCTCGACCACGGTCCGGGTCCGGTGCCGCATGCCCGGCCGGCCCCGAAGCCGGAGCATCGCCACCCCGAGGGCCCCGACCGCCACGGCGGTCATCAGGGACGCGAGCACCGCGATCACATCCCACCTCCCTCGAGCAGCCGGGACAGTCCGCCGGTCACATGGGGCTCGAGCCGTCGCATCAGCGGCTCGGGCGGGAGCACCCCCGTCCAGGCCATGGGCGCCCCGATGCGGTCGCGGGCGAAGATCGGCTCGGTGGAGAAGTCCTCGTGCAGGGAGGGCACCAGCGCCCTGATCTCCATCGTCTCTCTGAGGATCCGGGCGCCCGACTGGTCGGTAGCGCGGTCGAGATGGACCACCAGGTCGATCGAGGAGGCGAAGACCTTGCGGACGACACGCTCAGGGACGTTCTCACCTGCCATCAGGGCGGCGTTGACCAGCGCGTCGAGGGCGTCGGCAGCCGAGTTGGCGTGGATGGTGCAGGCCATGCCACAGCCGGCATTGGCGGCCCGGGTCAGTTCGAACGCCTCGGCTCCCCTCACCTCCCCCACCACGATGAGGTCGGGGCGCATCGCTAGGGTCACCTTCACCAGGTCCCGCAGCGTGATCTCGCCACCGCCACCGATGGCCGGCGGACGGGCCTCGTAGTAGGACCCGTGGACGAGGGGCACGTGGAGCTCCCGCACCTCCTCGCAGCAGCGGATGCAGTGGTCCGGAGGCACGGCCGCCATGAGGGCGGAGAGGAACGAGGTCTTCCCTGCTCCCGGCGGGCCCGAGACGATGACCGAGGCCGAGGCGCGTATGGCTGCCTCGAGGAATGCGGCCGCCTCCCGGGTCAGCGACCCGAGCGCCACCAGCTCGCCGAGGGTCTGCCTCCGGAGCGCGTACTTGCGGATGGTCACCGAGAGGCGGTCGGCCACCGGCGGGATCACCGCGGTGAGCCGGGCCGTCCCGCCGAGGATGCGGGCCTGGGCGATGGGAGAGGAGGCGTCGAGACGACGGTCCGTCTCCGACACGAGACGCTGGATCGCCTGACGGTTCTCCTCCTCGGTCGTCGGCACGTCGGCGCTCCGCAGGGCGCCGCCGGCCTCGATGTAGGTGATCCGGTCGCCCTCCACGAAGATCTCCTCGATCCTCGGGTCCTCCAGGAGCTCAATCAGGGGGCCGCGCCCCATCACCGACCTGGCCAGCCGCTCCAGGGTCGCCGCCGGGTCGGCGAGGCGGCGCACCTCGCCCAGGTGTGCCCGCCGCTGGTACTCGTCGATGGTCCGCCGCAAGAGCTCCCTGGTCTGCTCGGGGTCGCGGGTCGGGTCGATGCCCCGGTCATCGATGAGCGCTAGGGCCTCCCGCCGCAGGGTCTCGTAGACGTCCATGGTCATCACCGCACCGCCGCAGCCACCAGCGACGCCATCCGGCCCAGCTCCTTCCCGAACCGCCCGCCTGTGACCGGGAGCCCCTCCCACGCCGCCTCGACGACCCGCTCGTCATGGGCCAGAACGACCAGCGGCACCGTCCCGAGGGCCTCCACGACCTGGTCCGCCAGTTCTCCTCGGTGGAAGCGGCGCCGCGGACAGCGGTTGAGGACGACCAGCATCGAGCTGGCGTCTGCGTGGGCGCTCCACCTCGGGGCGTCACGGACGAGGCGGGTCACGCCGACCGGGTCCCCCGCGGCCACCACGACCAGGGCGTCGGGGCGCCCCCGGATCCCCGCGCCCCACCACGAGACCTCGCCGAGGTCGGCCACGACCACGTCGGCGCTCGCCGCCAGATGGTCGAGCACCATCTCGACCTCGTGATACGGGAGCGGCTGCCCGGTCTGGGCGAGGCCCGGGACGACCCGCAGCCGGTCGAGCGCCACCTCCGTCCGGTCGTGCCGGTAGCCGTGCACCACGGAGTCGACGAGGGTCAGCAGGTTGGGATGCGGCGGCAGGTCCAGCCGCTGGGCCACGCCGGGAGCCGCCTGGTCGAGGTCGACCAGCACGGTGTCGACCATGCGGGAGAGCCGCCAGGCGAGTCCCGTGGCGATCTCGGTGGCGCCGACCCCGGCAGTGATGCCCGCCACCCCGATCACCCTTCCCCCGCCGCCCCCGACAGGGGCGTCCGCCCGGGGGACCG
>QGUS01000251.1 GCA_003242515.1 Actinomycetota bacterium | reverse complement strand
GACACCTGCGAGACGTGCAGGGACGGCTGCGGAGGCGGGGCCGGGGAGCAGGTGAGGGTGAACATCTGCGAGGCGCCGGCGATGGCGAAGAGCACCGTCCCCAGGAGGAACGAGTGGAGCGGCCCCCACCAGCTGCCGCCACGGGTGGCCGCGACCACCGCCCAGACGGCCGCCACCACGGCGAACACCCCGGCGAGACGGAATGCGGCAGCGGCGATGCGATGGGACGCCTCGACGCGTCCCTCCGACCCCTGCCGTCTGGCCGTCACCGAACCACCTCCAGGGCCCCGGGTGCGGACCCGGGACGTCTCCGGAGGGTAGTGTCGGTGGCCACCACCCCAAGGAGAGAGAAGATGCTGAAGGAGTTCCGGGACTTCGCCCTCAAGGGCAACCTCCTCGACATCGCCGTGGGCTTCATCCTCGGCGCGGCGTTCGGCACCCTGGTCGACTCCCTCGTCGCGGACATCATCACGCCGCTGATCGCAGGCATCGCGGGCGAGCCGAACTTCTCCAACCTGGTCCTGAAGGTCGGGGACGCCGAGATCGCCTACGGCAACTTCCTCAATGCCGCGATCTCGTTCCTGCTGGTGGCGGCCGCCCTCTTCTTCTTCATCGTGAAGCCGGTGAACGCCCTGCGGGCCCGGCTCGCCCGCGGCGAGGAAGTGGTCGACGAGGCACCTGCCCCGGAGATCGCCCTGCTCGCCGAGATCCGCGACGAACTGCGCCGCCGGCCCTGAACCGGCACCGCCGCGATCGCACCGTGCAGGTGTGATTCCGGCGCGCGGTTAACGTGCCCTGTTGGTTTCAACGAAGGATCAACGGATGCTGTCCAAAGGGTTCGGCTGGCGGCTGTTCATGTCGATCGTGGTCATCGCCGGCTCGGCCTATCTAGGCAACACCCAGCCCAGGCTCGGCCTCGACCTGCGGGGCGGGACCCAGATCGTCTACGAGGCCCAGGACACCGAGACCGTCACGGTCGACTCCCAGGTCGTGCAGCGGACCGTCGAGGTGCTCCGCCGCCGCGTCGACGCCATGGGCACGGTGGAGCCGAACATCCAGGCGTCCGGCGACCGCCGCATCATCGTCGAGCTCCCGGACGTCTCCGACCCGCAGGAGGCCATCGAGGTCATCGGGCAGACCGCCCAGCTCACCTTCCACCCGGTCCTGGACACCGTCGCCCAGGGCGAGGAGGCCCCGGAGGGGGGCACGGTGGTCGACGACGAGGATGGCCTGCCCATCGTCATCGGGCCAGCCCGCCTCACCGGCGAGGACGTGAAGGACGCCATCCCGCTGTTCGAGACGAGCGGGACCATCAGCGGCGTGTGGGTGGTCCAGGTCAACTTCCAGAGCGAGGGCGAGCAGAAGTGGGCGGACCTCACCCGCGAGGCAGCGTGTGAGTCGTTCGGGTCGCCGAAGCGCCGCATCGCCATCCTCCTCGACGACCAGGTGATCACCAGCCCGCAGGTCTCGACCAACGTCCCCTGCGCCACCGGAATCACCGGCGGCACGACGATCATCACCGGCAACTTCGACGAGGAGTCCGCCGCCGACCTGGCCCTGCTGATCCAGGCCGGCGCCCTGCCCGTGCCGATCGAGATCGTGGAGCAGGGCACCATCGGCCCGACCCTGGGCGAGACCGCCATCGCGGCGAGCATCGAGGCGGCGCTGATCGGCGCCGGGCTGACCCTGCTCTACATGATCGCCTACTACCGCCTGCTCGGGGTCACCGCCGCGATCTCCCTGATCGTCTACGCGTTGCTGTCGGCGGGGGTGCTGCTCTGGTTCGGCGCCACGATCACCCTGCCCGGCATCGCCGGTTTCGTCCTCGCCGTGGGCATGGCGGTGGACGCCAACGTCCTCATCTACGAGCGGATGAAGGAGGAGCACGAGGCAGGAGCCACGGTCCGGGACGCCGCGTTCGCCGGTTTCAAGCGGGCCTTCACCGCCATCGCCGACTCCAACATCACCACGCTGCTCGCCGCCATCCTCCTGTTCTTCTTCGCCACCGGCTCGGTGCGCGGGTTCGGAGTCACCCTGACCATCGGTGTCGCGGTGTCGATGTTCACCGCCCTCGTGTTCACCCGGGTGCTCGTCGACTTGTTCACCCGGAGCGACGCTATCTCTTCCCGGCCGGGCTTGCTCGGCCTCGAGGTGGGCCGGAGGTTCCGCGACCGGCTCGCCGAGACCAGGCCGAACCTGACCGGCCGCACCGGGATGCTGATCGGCGCCACGGCCGCGGTGATGGTCCTCTCGCTGGCGGGGCTGTTCGTCCGGGGCACCAGCTTCGGCGTGGAGTTCTCCGGCGGCCTGCTCCTCGAGTACGACGTCGCGCAGACCGTGGACGTCGAGGAGGTCAGGGCCGCGATGGCCGACATCGGCCTCCCCCGCGCCGTCGTGCAGACCTCCGGTGAGGGCAACCTCATCATCCGCACCGAGAACCTCCCGCAGGAGCGCCAGGAGGAAGTCGACGCCAAGGTGGCCGAGGTGGCCGGTGAGTCCGAGCGGGTCCGCTCCCAGTTCGTCGGTCCGACCATCGGCGCCGAGCTGCGCAACAAGGCCCTGGTCGCCCTGGCCATCGCCCTGGGCGTGCAGCTGATCTACCTGGCCATCCGGTTCCGTTGGACGATGGGCCTCGCTGCGGTGCTCGCCATGGCCCACGACCTGGCGGTCCTGATCGGGCTGTTCGCCTGGATGGGCAAGACCTACGACGGCGTCTTCCTCGCCGCCCTGCTCACGGTGATCGGCTACTCGGTGAACGACTCGGTGGTGATCTTCGACCGCATCCGGGAGCAGCGGAAGCTTCGGCCGGAGGACCCGCTGCCGGAGGTCGTCAACGACTCCGCCCTGCAGACCATCCCCAGGACGATCAACACCGGCATGGGCGCGCTGTTCATCCTGTTCGCCCTCTGGTTGCTGGGCGGCGACACCCTCGGCGATTTCGCCCTGGCGCTGATCATCGGCACCATCGCCGGCACCTACTCGTCGATCCTCTCGGCGTCGCCGATCTACCTC
>QGUS01000250.1 GCA_003242515.1 Actinomycetota bacterium | reverse complement strand
GGGTTGCCGTTGTTTATGCCGGGTTCCATCATCGAGTCCCCCTTCCCCTGGAGGAGGAACCCCGGACCCTCGCCCACGAGCCCCACGGGGAGGGTGAGGACGTCCTCGACGTGCTCGGCGGCGAGTATCGGCGTGCCCGCGGCGATGCGACCCAGCACGGGGATGTCCCGGGTCCGCGAGCTGCGGACGGGCTCCTCGCCGGGCTCGACGACCATGATGGCCCGGGGTTTCGACGGATCCCTCTTGATGTAGCCGGCCTCCACCAGCGAGTTGAGGTGCGAGTGGACCGTGGAGGGGGAGTTGAGGCCGATGGCTTCCCCGATCTCGCGCACCGACGGGGGATAGCCCCGCTCCGCCACCTTCTGGCGGATGAACTCCAGCACCTGTCGTTGCCTCTCGGTCAGTTCCATCGGCTCCTCCTCTCGAACTCATGTACGAGTCTAGGCCGCCGGCCCGCTCCCTCCAAACATCTGTTCGATCCATCTCGAGCCCAGGGTTGGCCGGTACGAGAGCGAACAGATGTTCTTGACATCGAACGGATGTTCGGTAGACTGACGAACAGGCGTTCAATCCAGGACGCCGCAGGCAAGCAACGCCAGACGAGCAACCTGGCGGGCCCGATCGGGAGGAAGGAGGAGAAGATGGTCAGGATCGATCAGCTGTCCGTCCGGCTGTCACTGCTTCTCGTGGCCGTCGTAACCGCCTTCCTCCTGATCGGAGGGGCAGACGCCGGAGCCGAGACTCCGGGACTGCCGCCGATCACCCATGTGGTCGAGTCCGGTGACACGCTGTGGTCCATCGCCGCGGCCCACACCGAGCCCGGGGCCGACGTCCGGGTCACCATCGACGAGATCATGGAGGCCAGCGGTCTCGCCACCAGCACCATCCATCCGGGTCAGGTACTCCTCATTCCTCAAGGGTGATCCGGAGGGGTTACCCTGGGGCGATGCTGTGCCCCGTCTGTGACGCCCCGGACACACGCGTCATCGACAGTCGACCCGTCGAGGGCGGGCGCGCCATCCGCCGCCGGCGCGAGTGCGAGTCGTGCGGGCACCGCTTCACCAGCTACGAGCGTCTCGAGCCGCGTCTCATGGTGATCAAGCGGAGCGGGCTGATCGAGCCCTTCTCGTCCACCAAGCTCGCCTCCGGCATCTCCGCCGCACTGGCCGACCGCACCATGTCGGGGTCCGACGTCGAGGAGATCGTCGCCGAGGTGGAGCAGGAGATCGCCTCGCTGGGCACCATGCAGGTGACCTCGGAGGAGATCGGCCGGATCGTGCTCGAGCACCTGAAACGGGTGGACGAGGTGGCCTATCTCCGGTTCGCCTCGGTCTATCAGGAGTTCCGGGACGCGGCCGACTTCGAGCGGGCGATGGCCGAGCTCGAGTCAGCCGAATAGGGCGGCCAGCTCCTCGAGCTGTGTCCCGGCGTCGGCCAGCTTGGTGGTCAGCTGGTCCCGTGCCTCGGCCAGGGACGACGCCAGGCTCGACCCGATCTCCTCGAGCTCGATGGTGATGCGGCGGACCACGCCGGCCGCCGTGGCTGCGTCGCCCGTGGCGATGGCGTCCAGATAGGTCCGCTGATGGCCCGGGAGGTTGGCGGAGAGGGCGGACATGGCCTGCGCCACCTCGGGGAAGGTGGCCTCCGGGAGCGCCTCCCGGAGCGACTCGAAGCGGGCCTGCCACTCGGCGAACAGGCTCGCCGCCTCCTCCGGGTCGGAGCCCTCGTCGACCGGCAGGGCCGGTGGCTCCAGGGCGGGCACGACGGCAGAGCGGACGGCCAGGGCCTCGTTGAACCGCCGGGCCGCATCGGCTACCTCGCCCGTGACGGCGATGAGCCGCGTCCGGGCCTCGGCTTCGGCGTCGCCGAGACGGGCCACCGCGTCGTAGGTGCGGCGGACGGCCGTGTCCACGGCCAGGCTGCGCGAGGTGGCCTCGGCGGCGTCCAGGTCGTCCGTGCCCAGAGCGCCGGCTGCCTCCTCGAGCCCGGTGACCGCGGGCCGGAGCTCACCGATGGCGGCGGCCACCTCCTCCCGCGCCCGGGCGGCCTCGATGGCGGGCCGCTGGTAGATCCAGAATGCGGCGACGCCCATCACGACGAGGACGATCGTGAGCGTGGCCACCGTGCCCCAGCGGATCCGCTTCCGCAGGAAGGGCATCTCGGAGGGTCGCCACGACGAGAAGAACTCCTGCTTCTGGTCGGGGGCCTCGACCTGGGTCTCGACCCAGGTGAGCTTCGCCTCGTAGACGGTGGCAGGCGTCTCGGTGAAGCCGAGGACCTCCATCGTGGAGTAGCGGGGTTTGCGGGTTCTTGCCACCGTTCCGTTCCGGCTCGCTTACAGTCTCAGCCCTCGCATGGAAGTTAGGTTCAAGCGGCTCTCGCCACAAGCACCCGTGCCCGCCCCGGCCCGCCCCGGCGACGCCGGAGTCGACCTCGTCACCACCGTGGCGGTGGAGCTCGCGCCGGGCGAGAGGCAGGCGGTGCCCACGGGGATCGCCGTCGCCATCCCCGAGGGACACGCCGGCCTGGTGATCCCCCGCAGCGGGCACGCCCTCCGCCTCGGCATCGGGGTCGTCAACGGCCCCGGCCTGATCGACTCCGGTTATCGCGGCGAGGTCAAGGTGATCCTGATCAACCACGGCAGCGAGACCGTGCGCTTCTCGCCGGGGGAGAGGATCGCCCAGCTGATGGTGGTCCCCGTGCCGGAGGTGACCTGGTCCGAGGTCGCCGAACTCGAAGCCACGGAACGGGGCGACGGCGGCTTCGGATCGACGGGGTCGTAGGCTTTTGGTCAACGGCGCGAGACGGGTAAAATGCGCCGCACGCGGAAGTAGCTCAGTTGGCTAGAGCGCAACCTTGCCAAGGTTGAGGCCGCGGGTTCGAATCCCGTCTTCCGCTTTGAGACGGTCGGTGGTCGGACCGCCACTGGCGACGTGGCCGAGTGGTTAGGCACGGGTCTGCAAAACCCGGTACACCGGTTCGATTCCGGTCGTCGCCTCTTCCAGATCGAGGGCCCTTAGCTCAG
>QGUS01000249.1 GCA_003242515.1 Actinomycetota bacterium | reverse complement strand
CGCGGCCAGCTCGGGACGGAACGACTCGACATGCTCCGGGGTGAGGTGGTCGAGGGCCCCGGTGGCGATCACGATCCGGTTCTCCCCCGACGGCTCCACCAGGATCACCCCGACCATCGTGGCCACGCCCGGGACCGTCACCACCTTCGAGGCGTCGACCCCCTCCTCCTGCCACAGGGTGTGTGCCTCCCGGCCCATGGCATCGTCGCCGACGGCGGTGAGGAACGAGACCCCGGCGCCGAGACGGGCGGCGCCGACCGCCTGGTTGGAGCCCTTGCCTCCGTGGCCCGACGAGAACACCCCACCGGCCAGGGTCTCACCCGCCACGGGGATCCGGTCGAGGCGCATCGTCAGGCCGACGCCGTAGCTGCCGACCACTGCGATCCTGCTCACGGGGCGGAGAGTAGACCGGCCGGGAGCGGCACCGTCAGGGGGGTTGGTCCCCACCGGGACGGCAGCCGCGTCCGCCCGATACAGTCCTCCTCATGGAGACCTGGGACGCGATAAGGGCACGCCGCAACGTCAGGGAGTTCACCTCCGACCCCATCCCGGCCGGGGACCTCGACCGCATCCTCGAGGCGGGGCGTCGCGCTCCCTCGTCCAAGAACGGCCAGCCCTGGGACTTCATCGTCGTCACCGATCGGGACAACCTCGAGCGGCTCTCAGGGGTGTGGCAGGGCGCCCGGCACGTCGCCGCGGCCCAGGCGGCGATCGCGTTCATCATCCCGCCCTTCGAGAACGACCGGCAGCGCACGATGGGATGGTTCGACCTGGGGCACGCCGTGATGGCGATGATGGTGATGGCCGCCGACCTGGGTCTCGGAACAGGTCACGCGGCCGTCGCCGATCAGGCCCTCGCCCGGGAGGTCCTCGGGTTCCCTGAGGACCGCGAGTGCGCCATGATCCTCTCCGTGGGCTACCCGGCCGACCGGCCGATCGAGCCGCTGAACAAGCCGAACCGCCGGCCCTTCGACGAGGTGGTCCACCGCGAGCGGTGGTGATCAGAGCCGCTTCTCGAACCAGTGGTGGGCGTAACGCTCGTCGTTGAACCGGTCGATCCCGACGTAGCCGGCCGACCGGTAGAGGGCGATGGCCTCGGTGAGCGCCCGGTTGGTGTCGAGGCGCACCACGCCGATCCCGCGGCCCCGGGCGAGACCCTCCAGCTCGGAGAGCAGGCGGCGCCCCAGTCCCAGCCCGCGCGCCCGCGGTGACACCCACATGCGCTTGATGGTCGCCGTGCCGTCGGCCTCGTACTTGATGGCGCCGCATCCGACCGGCTGCCCGTCCCCCCTGGCCACGAGGAACGCCCCGGAGGGCTCCCGGAACACCGCGGCGTCGGGTGCGCTGCTCTCCCCCGGGTCGAACCCCTCCTCGAAGCGCTCCGCGAGCTCCGCGTAGTACGAGGAAAGGCAGAAGCGGGCCTCCTCGCCCTCGGGGTCGACGACGGTGATCTCGACCTCGCTCATGAGGTCTATTTCTACTTCCTGAGCAGTGCCTACTTCCTGAGCAGGCCGTCGATGCGACGGGCGGCGATGGTGGCGCCGATGACCCCCATCACGAGCAGGAAGGCGACGTGGCCGAGAAGGCTCCAGTCGAAGATGCCCAGGGTGAGGGCCCGCAGCAACTCGACCCCGTGGTACAGCGGGGAGAAGCGGACCACCACCTGCAGCGCCTCCGGGTAGCCCTCGATCGGGAAGAACGTCCCGGAGAAGAGGAACAGCGGCATCGTCACCATCGACACCAGGTCGAAGTCCTGCCACGACCGCATCCAGGTGCACGCCGCCAGACCCACCGAGCCGAAGGCGAAGCCGATGAGCACGGCGCCGGGGATGGTGAGAAGTGACCACCAGGTGTCGGTGAGGCCCATCACCGCCATCACCCCGAGGAACACCGTCGTGTAGAGGGCGCCCCGGAACAGGGCCCAGCCGATCTCGCCGACGGCGATGTCCCGCGGCTGGAGCGGCGTGGTCAGCATCCCCTGATAGACGTTGCCGAACCGGAGCTTGAAGAAGATGTTGAAGGTGGTCTCCATGACCGCCCCGTTCATGGCCGAGGTGGCCATCATCGCCGGGGCCACGAAGGCGGCGTAGGTGACGATGCGGCCGTCGATGACGAACGGGTCGACCAGCGAACCGAGGCCGACTCCCAGCGAGAGCAGATAGAAGACCGGCTCGAAGAACCCGGTGAAGATCACCGACCAGATGCGCCGGTAGACGAGCAGGTTCCGCTCCCAGATCCGGTGGGCGCGGAACTCCGACATCCTCCCGATCGGGGTGACCCGGGTGGGGGCCTGGACGCTCACGGCCGCAGCCTCCGGTCGAGGAACCGGGCGGCCAGCACGGTGCCGACGGCCGCCATGACCACCAGGTAGGCGAGGTGCACCCAGACCGGCAGCGCCGTCACCGCCGTGCTGCTCAGCCCCGGCAGGGCGATCTTCCGCACCAGCTCGACGCCGTGGAACAGAGGCGTGGCGTAGGCCACCCACTGCAGGAACTGCGGCAGCTGGGAGACGGGATAGAAGGTCCCCGAGAACAGGAACAGGGGGGTGACCACGAACCGGAACATCGTGGTCAGCCCCGTCGAGTCCTCGAGCGTGGCCGTGAACGCGGTGACGCAGGTCTGGAAGGCGATGCCCGTGAGGACCGCCGGGGGGATGGCCAGCAGCGCGGTCCGGATCTCGAAGGCGTCGAACAGCCCGCCGATGAAGGTGAACACCAAGAGGATGAAGGTGAGCCGGATCACTCCCCAGGCGGCACGGCCCACCACGATGTCCCTCGGGTCCATCGGCGTGGCGATGACGGCGTGGAACTCCTTGCGCCACTTGATCCCCGCCATCACCGGGTGCGCCCCGTCGCCGGCCCCGGACTGCATCGCCGTCGCCGCCATGAGACCGGTGGCGATGAAGGTCAGGTAGCTCACGCCGAGGTCGACGCCTCCCCTGTCGACATAGCTGCCCAGCCCCACGCCCATGGCGGTGAGGAAGAGGACGGGGTTGATGAAGCCCGCGAAACCCGTGCCGCGGCCGGGGCC
>QGUS01000248.1 GCA_003242515.1 Actinomycetota bacterium | reverse complement strand
TCCTGTTCCGTTTCGTTGGCTCCGGAGATTGTATAAGAGGCACTCCCCGGCATGCGCCACCCTCGCCCGTTCCGTCGGCCTCGAGAGGGTGATCACACTCGAGGCGGGCCGGGGCGGAGCGGCGGACAACGGCGAGGGGATCGCCCGGATCCTCGGTCTCGAGTGCCGGGTCGGGCCGAGGCTGGGAGCGGATCTGGAGACGCCGATCCACCGTGATCACTACGTCGATCCCGCACTGCTGCCTGCCGGGCTGCTCGCGGACCTGATGCCGTTCTTCTCCTGTCCGGAGACCGTCGAGGACGCCTTCCTCGCCGTGTTCGGCGACGAGCTGGCCGGGGCCGTCTTCTTCACGGGCTTCATGGGCGGAGGCATCTGGGGACTGAAGGACAAGGTCGGCCCCCAGATGAACCGTATGGACAACTCCGGGGCGAGCCTCGAGGAGTTCCGCAAGCGCCTCGGCTTCGCCCACGTCCCCATCCCCACCATCGCGGCCCGTCACGTGCGGACGATCAGGGCGATCACCCACAGCGACGAGATGAGGCCGTACCGCGTCGGCGGCTGGTACGACCGCCCGATCCCGCGTCGCATCCTCGAGGAGGCGGGGGTGCCCCGGGAGATGTTCGGGCGGGACAAGGGACGCGGCTCGGTGCTCTTCGAGATATCCGGGCTCGCCCCGCTGGCCCCCGAGGACGCCACGGAGGAGGAGAAGCGGCTGCACCGCTCGACCCTGGAGGTGCGGCACCGGGCGGTGAACACGCTGGCCCGCGAGTATCGGGAGATCCTCGGGCTGAGCGTCAGGCCCAGGGAGGCGTCGAGGGAGCCAGCCGCTCCCGGTATGTGATCTCCCAGTCGGCGAGGAGCGACGCAGCCTGGAGGGCTCGAAGCGCCTCCAGGCCCGTCTTCTTCCGGTCCACCCCATGCTCACCCAGGGTGGCCAGCACGCCCGGCCGGAAGAGCGCGGCAGCCGGGCTCGACGACTCGACGAGGCCGATCATCCAGGTCAGCGCCTCCTTCCCGGCCTGCAACCAGTAGCGCGTCCGCGGCTGGGGGTCCCCCGGGTCGTTGGTGGACGGGAGGTCGGCCACCTGCGGGGCCGCGGTCATGAGGAGCCTCCGGCTCAGGGCCCCCTCCAGCTTCTCCCGGGGGTCGACGGTGAGCGCCATCCTCAGGAAGTCGGGGTGCATGTAGGGGAACCAGGGACGGATCTCGGGCCCGAAGAGACGCAGCGCCGCAGGAGCGATCACCCGTGCGGTCCGGGTCTGGAGGATGGTGAGAGCGAGCTGGTTGGCATGACCCTCGAAGAGCCTGGCGATGGCGAGGAAGTCCTCGCGGGCGGGTTCGAGGATGGCCGGGACCACCTCCTCCCGGAACAGTCCCTGGAATCGCTCGGGGTCGCCACCCAGGCGGGCGAACAGCATCCCCGGCCGGTCCGCCTCGGGGGCGTCGAGCAGATCCTCGTCCACGAACAGCCCCTTGACGATCACGTCGCCGGCGAGACCGTCGAGGAACGCGGGGACCGATCCCCTCATCTCCCGCACCAAGGGCATGAACCAGGTGTGGAGCCAGGTGACGTGCCCCAGGCGCCGCCTCGCCTCGCCGGCAAGTTCGGGCCAGCCGGACAGCGGCTGGGTGACGACGTGCTGGGTCAGCCCGAGTGCCTGTGCCACTGCGGGGGCCAGGTCGAGGTCGCGGTCGCGCCCGTCGTCCTGCCCCACCGTCCATGCATCGGGCAGGGGCCGGTATCGACGGCAGGCGAGGGCGGCCAGGATGCGGGAGTCCCAGCCACCGCTGAGCGGGACCGCGATGCCTTCCGCGTCCGGGAGGGCGGCCAACAGGGTCTCGACCATCTCCTCGGGTCGCACCGGGTCGGGGGTGTAGGTCGTCCAGGACGGCAGGTAGCCGATGCCGGTCACCGACCCGTCGCGCCCGACGCGCAGGGCGGTACCGGCCCGGAGGCGCCGGATCCCGGAGAAGTGGGTGCGGTCGCCCAGAGGAGCCCCGAGAGAGATGGTCTCGGACCATGCCTGCCAGTCGGGCTCGAGGACGGGCCCCACTGCGGCCAGTGCCTCCACCGAGTCGCCGAACAGGACCACGTCGTCGACGACCCGGACGAGCACAGGGTTGACCCCCAACGCGTCGGTGAAGAGCACCCAACCGTCGCCGTCCCGGAGCAGCCCGCACCCGAAACGGTCTTCCGACACCTGGCGCCAGTCGCTTGCGGGACCGGGCGTGGCCCAGGACCAGGTCACCCCGTCGCCGTCCCGACGGTCGGCCGTCCCGGAGAACCGGGCCTGGAGGTAGGGCTCGTCGACGACCGGCTCCCCGCCGATCAGCCGCAGGTACTCGGAGGCGACCGGCCTGTCCGAAGGCCCCACGACCCCACCTAAGACGGGCTTGGGGGTGGTCACGGTCCGGTCAGTCACCAGGCTCGCGGAGTCGGCGCACCAGCTCCTCCTCGAGCCGGCGGTACTGCGCGTTGAGCGCCCTCAGGAGCGCCTCGTCCTGCTCGCCGGGGCGGGTGAGGCGCTTCTCGACGTCGAGGATCACATCCTTGTTGGTGTAGGCGAAGAAGGCCATCTCACCCCTGATGCGTCGCTCGGCGGAGACCACGAGGTAGGCGATCGCCCCGGCCCCGGCGACGACCGTCGCCAGGGTCACGAGCACGAGGCCCGTCAGGTCCCACCACAGCCATGCCAGGTAGGCGACTACCCCAAGCGCCGCCGCTGCGGCCAGGGCCATGATCTTGCGCTTGCCGATCCTGAAGCGGTTCATGCGATGGTCACCGGGCGGAGGTCTTCGATTCGGTCGAGGTGGTAGGCGTCTGGGAAGGCTGCCAGGCGCTCTGCCAGGTAGTCATCGTACGACCCGGAGGCCACCCCGTCCCACTCATCCCTGGTGAGGACCGTCTCGAAGACGAAGCCGGTCCCCCCGAAGACGATCGGGTCGACGTCATCGATGAGGAAGACGGGCCGGAACATCCCTCCCTCCGCCCGGTACCGCTCCGCGACCCTGGACACCTCGTCGCGGGTCCATTCCTCGCCGCTGCCTATGAGCAGATACCCGATGGCGGCGAGGAATGGACCCGCGACGAGGTGTCCAGGGT
>QGUS01000026.1 GCA_003242515.1 Actinomycetota bacterium | reverse complement strand
CCCGTGGGCCGGGCTGTTGGTGGCGCTCCGCAACTGGGCCAACCGGGGGAACCTCGGCGGGGTGGAGGCGGGGAAGGCCCGCCGCGCGGTGCCCGTGCTGGAGGAGATCCCCCTCGATGACTTCCACGGCCTGATCGAGCTGATCCTCCTCGCCGCCGGATGCGCCGACGACCCCGACCCGCTCCCGGAGCGCCTCCGGGACCTCTACGAGTCCCAGAAGCACATCCTGGCCTAGCGCCTCGTCTTCGAGGTGACCGGAGGCGCCGGTGTGCATCCTGGCGCCGGGTATCCGGTGCCGTCCGCGTCGCCACCAGGCCATAAGGCCCTGGAGTTCGCCCGCCCCCCACCGAGTACCCTCGCACCCATGACCGAATACCGCATCGAGAAGGACTCCATGGGTGAGGTCCGGGTGCCGGCCGACGCCTACTACGGCGCCTCCACGCAGCGGGCCGTCGAGAACTTCCCCATCTCGAACCTTCGCTTCTCCCGTCGCTTCATCTGGGCCCTGGGCCTCCTCAAGGGCTCCGCGGCCACGGTCGCGGCCGAGATGGGCTTCAAGGACCCCGAGATCGCCGCAGCCATCCGTCAGGCCGCGGACGAGGTGATGAACGGCGACTTCGACGCCCACTTCCCGCTCGATATCTTCCAGACCGGGTCGGGCACCTCCACCAACACCAACGCCAACGAGGTGATCGCCCGCCGGGCCACCGAGATCCTCGGCGACGGTCGGAAGGTCCACCCCAACGACGACGTGAACTTCGGCCAGTCGTCCAACGACGTGATCCCCTCGGCGATCCACATCGCCGCGGTGGCCGGCATCCGTGACGGTCTCCTCGACGCTCTCCAGGGTCTAGCCGACTCCCTGCAGCAGAAGTCGGAGGAGTTCGCCGACGTGGTGAAGTCCGGCCGCACACACCTGATGGACGCCACCCCGGTCACCCTGGGCCAGGAGTTCGGCGGCTACGCCACCCAGGTGCGCAAGGGAGTGGAACGCATCGAGAAGATCCTCCCGGAGCTGGAAGAGCTCGCCCTCGGCGGCACGGCGACCGGCACCGGCATCAACGCCCCGAAGGGATACCCGGCGAAGGTGATCGCCCTCATGGCCGAGCGCACCGGCTACCCGTTCCGCGAGGCCGACGACCACTTCGAGGCGCAGGGCGCCAAGGACGCCACGGTGAACGCCTCCGGTGCGCTGCGGACCGTGGCCGTTTCGCTGTTCAAGATCGCCAACGACATCCGGTTCCTCGGCTCCGGCCCGACCTCCGGCATCGCCGAGCTGCGGATCCCGGACCTCCAGCCGGGCTCCTCGATCATGCCGGGCAAGGTCAACCCGGTCATGTCGGAGATGCTGATGATGGTGGCCGCCCAGGTGGTCGGCAACGACGCGACCGTCGCCTGGTCGGGCGCCAACGGCAACTTCGAGCTGAACGTGATGATGCCGGTGATCGCCCACAACCTCCTGGAGTCGATCGACCTGCTCACCACCTCGTCCCGCACCTTCACCGTCAAGTGCGTCGACGGCCTGGAGGCCAACCGGGAGCGGGCCAAAGAGCTGCTCGAGAAGAACGCCATCGTCGTCACCGCCCTCAACCCCTACATCGGTTACGACAACGGGGCCAAGATCGCCAAGGAGGCCGCCCGCACCGGCCGCTCCGTCCGGGAGCTCGTGCTCGAGGCCGGTCTGCTCTCCGAGGAGGAGCTGGACAAGGCCCTCGACCTCAAGAAGATGACAGAGGGTGGGATCGTCTGACCTGACGCCGACCCTCGGCGTCGCCGAACTGCTCGACCGGGCCGGAGCCGCCGTCGCCGGCGTGTTCCCCGGCCCGGTCTGGGTTCGCGGCGAGGTCTCCGGGCTCCGGAGGACCCCGAACGGAGCCGTCTACTTCCGGCTGGTGGACCCCGACCAGAACGACCGGTCCCTGGAGGTGGCGGCGCGGGGCCGGGTGATGCGCGCGGTGGAGCTGGCCCTGGAGAACGCCGGAGTGGGGCGTATCCGGGACGGCGTCGAGGTCAGGGTGTCGGGGACGGTCGGCGTCTCGCCCCGGGGCACCGTGGTGCTCTCCCTGCTGGAGATCGACCCGGCCTTCACCCTCGGCCGGATGGCCGTGACCCGGGAAGAGATCCTGAGACGGCTGGCGGCCGACGGGACGCTCCATCTCAACAAGGCTCTGCAACTGCCGCTGGTCCCGCTTCGGGTGGGACTGGTGACGAGCCGCGGCTCTGCGGCCCACGCCGACTTCCTCGACCAGCTGAAACGGTCGGGCTACCGGTTCCGGGTGCTCACCGCCCACTCGTCGATGCAGGGGGAGCGGGCACCCGCCGAGGTCGTGGACTCCCTGGCCCGGCTGGCCCGGCACGACCTCGACGTGGTGGTGGTCGTGCGGGGCGGCGGATCGAAGCTCGACCTGGCCGCCTTCGACGACGAGTCCGTGGCCAGGGCGGTCGCCCGGATGCCCGTCCCGGTGATCGCGGGTATCGGGCACGAGATCGACCGGAGCGTCGTCGACGAGGTGGCCGCGGTCTCGGTGAAGACACCCACCGCTGCCGCGGAGTGGCTCGTGAACCGGGTGGCCGAGTTCGCCACCCGGATCGACAGGGCACGCGACCACATCCGGAGGGAGGCGGCCCTGGCCCTGGGCAGGTCCCGCGCCCACCTGGCGCTGCTCGCCGGAGGGGTGGCCGGGGCGCGCCATGCCGTGGCCGGCCAGCGGGACCGGCTCGACCGGCTGGCCGACGGGATAGCCGAGAAGGCCCGGGCGCTCGTGGAGGCGAAGCGGCGCGAGCTGGACCGTCTGGCGGATACGCTGGGCGTCCTCGGCGTGGAGCCAACCCTGCGGCGCGGGTTCGCCGTCGTGACCCGCCCGGACGGGTCGGCGGTGACCCGGGCCGGCCAGTTGAAGCCGGGGGACCGCGTCATGGTGCGGTTCGCCGATGGTTCGATCCCGATGACCGTGGAACCGGAATGAGCGAAGAGGAGCGCAGCTATCAGCAGGCCCTGGAGGAGCTGCGGGAGATCCACGCCCGTCTCACGCGTGAGGACGTGGACGTCGACCGCCTGATCGACGACGTGAAGCGAGCGGCGGACCTGATCGCGTTCTGCCGGGAGCGTCTCGACTCGGTTGGTGAACGCCTCGAAGAAGTCCTCGAGGGGTTCGAATAGCAGGTCAGTCCTGAGTGTCTGGTACCTGCGGTCCTGTCCCGATGCCGGGTGCTAGAAGTTCAGCGCGTCCTGGAGCACCGTCCAGCCGAGGCTGGCGCATTTGATCCGCACCGGGTACTGCCGGACGCCCTGGAGCGCCTCCATGTCACCCAGCGCGGCACCGGGACGGTCCGGGTCGAGCCCCGGGTCGACGCCGCCCTCCAGCGACATCATCCCCCGGAAGCGGGCGATCAGCTCCGTGATCTCCTCCCGGGTCTTCCCCTTGATCGCCTCGCTCATCATCGAGGCGGACGCCTGGCTGATCGAACAGCCCTGCCCTTCGACGGCGACCGCCGCAACCTTCCCGTCCTCGAAGGAGAGGTCGATGCGGATCTCGTCGCCACAGAGCGGGTTCATCCCCTCGGCGGTGGCGTCGGGGTCGGGCAGCCGACCCCGGTTCCGGGGGTTGCGGTAGTGGTCCAGGATCACCTCGCGGTACAGGTCTTCGAGGGCCATCAACCGACTCCGAACAATTCTCCGGCCTTCCGCAATCCCGAGACGAGGGCGTCGATGTCCTCCTCCGTGTTGTACACGTAGAAGCTCACCCGGGCGGTGGCCGCCACGCCGAGCTCCCGCATCAGCGGCTTGGCGCAGTGGTGGCCCGCCCGCACGGCGACGCCGTGCTCGTCGAGGATCGTGGCCAGGTCGTGGGCGTGGGTCCCGTCCATGGTGATCGAGATCACCCCGCCCCGATCCTCCAGGTCACGCGGCCCGTGGATCCGGACACCCGGGACGTCGGCCAGGCGCTCCAGGGCGATGGCCGTCAGGTGCCGGTCGTGGGCGAAGATCCTGTCCATTCCGATCGAGTCGAGGTAGTCGATGGCGGCGTGCAGGCCTACGGCCTCGATGATCGACGGGGTGCCGGCCTCGAAGCGGTGGGGGATGGGGGCCCAGGTGGCGTCGTGGAGGGTGACGTCGGCGATCATCTCGCCTCCGCCCTCGAACGGCTCCATCTCCTCGAGAGCGTCCATGCGGCCCCAGAGCACGCCGATGCCGGTGGGGCCCAGCATCTTGTGAGACGAGAAGGCGAGGAAATCGGCGCCGAGGGTCTTCACGTCGACACCGCGGTGGGGCACCAGCTGGGCTCCGTCGACGACGACCCGCGCGTCCACCTCGTGCGCCAGCGACGCGATGAGGGGAGTGACCGGGATGGTGCCGAGGGCATTGGACATGCCGGTGAAGGCAACGACCTTCACGCGCTCGTCGAGCTTCTCCCGGTAGGCGTCGAGGTCGAAACGGCCGTCGGCGGTGATGGGCACGTGGTCGAGTGTCGCGCCGGTGCGCCTGGCGACCATCTGCCAGGGCACCAGGTTGGCGTGGTGCTCCATGACGGTGGTGAGGATGCGGTCGCCGGGCCCCAGGTGCTGCATGCCCCAGCCGAAGGCGACCATGTTGAGGCTGGTGGTGGCGCCCCGGGTGAAGATCACCTCGTCCGGGTCGGCGTTGAGGAAGCGGGCGACCCGCTGCCGGGCCGCCTCGTAGGCCTCGGTGGCGGCCACGGAGAGCTTATAGGCGCCACGGTGGACGTTGGCGTAGGAGGTCCGGGCGAAACGGTCCATCGCCTCGAGCACAGGGACGGGCTTCTGCGAGGACGCGCCCGAGTCCAGGAAGTGGACGCCGGTCTCGAGGATCGGGAAGTCGGCTCTGAGGTCCGGGAACCCGTTCAAGACTCTCAGGTCAGGACGGAGCGGAAGGAGTCGTACCCCTCCACCTCGAGGCGGGCGGCCAGCTCGGGACCACCGCTCTGCACGATGCGGCCGTCCAGGAAGATGTGGACGACGTCCGGGGTGATGTAGTCGAGCAGCCGCTGGTAGTGCGTGATGACGAGGAAGCCCCGCTCCGGGCCGGCGAGCTTCATCACGCCCTCGGCGACGGTGCGCAGGGCGTCGATGTCGAGGCCCGAGTCGGTCTCGTCCATGATCGCCAGCTCCGGCTGGAGCACGGCCATCTGGAGGACCTCGTTGCGCTTCCGCTCGCCACCGGAGAAGCCCTCGTTGAGGTAGCGGTCGGCGAAGGAAGACTCCATGCCCAGCTCCTTCATCGCGTCCATCACCTTGAGGCGGACCTCGAGGACGGTGAGGTCGACGCCGGTGCGGTTGGACAGCGCCTGGCGGAGGAACTGGAGGACGGACACGCCCGGGATCGCCTCGGGGTGCTGGAAGGCGAGGAACATGCCGGCCTGGGCGCGCTCGGTGGGCGACCACTCGGCGACGTCCTCGCCCTTGTAGTAGATGGCGCCCTCGGTGATCTCGTAGGCCGGATGGCCGAGCAGGACGGACGCCAGCGTGGACTTGCCCGAGCCGTTCGGGCCCATGAGGGCGTGGATCTCGCCGCGATTCACGGTCAGGTCGACGCCTTTGAGGATCTCGGTGCCGTCCACGGAGGCGTGGAGGTTCTCGATCCGGAGCAGGGGAGCGTTCTCGGGCACGAACCCCATGCTATTTGTCCTACGCGGGTAGGGAAAATCTGCCCCTGCCTCGCACGACGGTCCGTTCCTGTGTGGAGCGGCGGCGGATGGGAGGGTGCCGCCGGAGGCGGGTAGGGCGGCAGGGAGCCAGGCCGGGATCGCGGGCCTCTGCCCCTGAGGCTGCGACGCGGGCACCTGGTACGTGGCGCTCCGCGCCATTTATGGTGCGGCCATGAAGTTCTCGTTGATGTCCGAGCCCCAGCTGGGCGGCACCTACGACCAGATCCTGGCTGCGGCACGCTGGGCCGAGGCCGAGGGTCTGGTGTCGTTCGCCCGCTCCGACCACTTCTACTCGAGCGGCGACCCCACCCCCGACGCCACCGACGCCTTCGCCACGCTCGCCGGCCTGGCCCGGGAGACGGAGAAGATCCGCCTCTGTGTCCTGGTCACCCCGATCACCTTCCGTCACCCGGCGGTGATCCTGAAGAACGCCGTCACCACCGATCAGATGTCGGGCGGCCGTCTCGACCTCGGTGTCGGCACGGGTTGGATGGAGCTGGAGCACGAGGTGTTCGGCCTGGACTTCTACGACTGGAAGGGCCGCTTCGAGCGCTTCGAAGAGACACTGGACTACCTGGAGGCCGCGTTCGGTCCCGATCCCGTCGAGTACGAGGGGAAGCACTACCGGATCAAGGGGAACATCGGCCCCAAGCCGCAGGGGATCCGTCTGGTGATCGGTGGCAGCGGCGAGAAGCGGACCCCCACCCTGGCCGGCACCAGGGCCGACGAATACAACATGTTCCTCCGCCCGCCCGCCGACGCCGCCACCCGGATCGCCACCATGCGCGCGGCCGCGGGCGACCGCAAGGTCGAGGTGACGATGATGGGCCCGGCACTCGTGGGTCGCACCCAGGCCGAGTTCGAGGCCGTCCGTGACGCCGCCGCGGCGAGGCGGGGCATCAGCGGCGAGGAGCTGGAGAAGCGCTGGGCCGACGCCGGGTACATCGTCGGCACCCCGGACCGCATCGCCGAGACGCTCGCAGCCCTGGAGGAGGTGGGCGTGGAGCGGATCTACCTCCAGTGGCTCGACCTGTCCGACCTCGACGGCATGAAGGAGATGGTGGATGTCGTCCGGAGCGCCTGAGCTCCCCGCCGCGAGCCTCCGGCTCGCCGAGCGGGTTCCCGGGATCTCGGGCCGCATCACCTTCTTCCCCGAGGGGACCAAGACCGCGGAGGATGCCGCCAACGCCATCGGCTGCCCGGTGGCGGCGATCGTGAAGTCCCTCGTGTTCGTCGTGCACGGGCCGGACGGGGACGAGCCGGTCGTGGCGCTTGTCCCCGGCGACCTGATGCTCGACACCGGCAAGCTGGCCGGGGCCGCCGGTGCCTCCGGCGCCCGGCGGGCCACGCTCGACGAGGTGAGGGATGCGACCGGCTACGCCGCCGGCGGCACCCCGCCGTTCGGGCACGACCGGAAGCTGCGTGTGTTCGCCGACCCGGAGTTGAAGCGGAACGACCCCGTGTGGGCCGCGGGCGGGACGCCGAACACGGTATTCCCCATCTCGATCGCCGAGCTCGACGAGTGGGCGGGCCCCATCTGGGCCGACGTCACCTGACCCGGCATCCCGTGTCTCGATCCGGTTCGCCCTTGGTGGGAGTCGCCGTCGATGTCGGTGGGCAGTCGATGCACCGGCCCGGGGTGCGGCGGTCGAACTCAGCCCTGGTAGGCCTCGACCAGGAGGTCCAGCTCGGACGGGGTGAGGCCGAAGATCTGGATGTAGTACCGCTCGCAGCCGGCCGCCTCCAGCTCGGCGAGCATGTCCCGGGCCTGCGAGCCGGGGCCGTGGGGGATCTTCTTCTCCCGGTAGACCTGTTCGATCCGCTCGGTGGTCTGGCCCGTGATCTGAGACATCCGCTCCAGGAAGCGCCGGTAGTCGGACTCCTTCACCGCCGCCACGCCGGGGCCGAGGGCGGTCCAGCGGATCGCGTCGGGGGAGCGGCCCGCCTCCACCAGCCCCTCCCGCCCCTGCTCCCGGGCCCGGCGGAAGATGTCGGGGTCGGTCAGGGTGAGGTTGTACTCGTCGGCGTATCGCAAGGCGATCGACAGCGACCGTGGCCCCGCCTCGCCGCCCATGACCAGGCGGAGGTCGATGGGGTGGGGGTGGGGGTCGAACTCCTCGAGCCGGTAGTGCCTGCCCTCGAAGCCGACGGCACCCGGGGTGATCGCCGCCCGGAGGTAGGCCATCGCCTCCTCCAGCAGGTCCATCCGCTCCTTGAGCGGGGGATAGGGGATGCCGTAGGCCTGGAACTCGTCGTCCATCCATCCGGCCCCGAGACCGAGGCGGAAGCGGCCGCCCGAGATCTCGTCGATGGTGACGCCGATCTTGTAGAGGACGGCCGGGTGGCGAAAGGTCACCGGGTTCATCAGGGAGACCAGTTCCACGGTGGAGGTGACCGCGGCGAGAGCGGCGAGGTGGGTGGGCTGGTCGTGGGCGGGGACGGACCGTCCGCCCCGGTTGACGTAATGGTCGGGCATGGCGAAGGCGGCGAGGCCGTGGGAGTCCACCCACAGCGCCGTGTCCCGGACCAGCTCCCAGGAACCTCTCGACTGGATGGCCAGTTCCATCGCTCCTCCTCAGACTCCCACGGTCTCGGTGGCCAGGGCCCGGACGTGCCCGGCGAGGTCGAAGGTCGGGTCGAGGACGTAGTGCAGGGTCATACCGTTGAGCGAGGTGACCAGCCGCTCCGCCCGCTGCCGGGCCTCGGTGGCGTCGAGCTCGGGCCGGGCCCGCGTGATGGCCCCGGCGAAGCGCTCCACCCGCCCCTCGTGGTGGCGGAGGACGCGCTGCTTCAGCTCGGTGCGGTTGCGCCCGGCCGAGACCGCGATGGCGATGTAGACCCGCGCCAGGTCCTCCTGCTCGGTCACGAATCGGATGTAAGCGTCGATGAGGTCGTCGAGGCTGTCGGGACCCTTGTGCTCGGGGTCGGGGTCGACCGCGTCGATGGCCTCCCGGACCACGCTGAGGATCGCCTGCTCCTTGGAGTCGAAGAGGTTGTAGAAGCTCCCGGGGAGCACCTCCGCCCGCTCGCAGATCCGCTTGATCGTGGTGCCCTCGAGGCCGACGTCGGCGATCAGGGTCCGGGTGGCGCGCAGGATGCGCTCGCGCGCCTCCAGGCCTCTTCGGTATCGCATCGTGGCGCAGCGTAACCGGGGGAGAGAGGGCCGAAGGTCACTAGACATTGAGCGTTCGCTCAAATTACGATGGAGCCCGTGAGCCACTACAAGTCGAACCTGCGCGACATCGAGTTCAACGTCTTCGAGTTCCTCCGGGTTCAGGACTACCTGAAGGAGGACCTCTGGCCCGGGGTCGACTCCGACACGATCCGTGACGTCCTCTCCGAGATCGAGCGTCTCGCCCGCGAGGACTACGCCGCCTCCTACGTCGATCAGGACCGCATCCCCCTGAAGCTGGAGAACGGCGAGATCAAGCTCCCCGAGTCGGTCAAGAAGAGCATCGCCGCCTTCAAGGAGGGTGGCTGGGACAGCATCGGCCTGCCCGTGGAGATGGGTGGCACCCCGATGCCGGCCCCCGTCACCTGGTCGATGACGGAGATGCTCTGCGCCGCCAACACCACCGTCCAGTTCTACGCAGGTGGCGCGCTCTTCGCCCGGGTCCTCTTCGAGGAGGGCACCGAGGAGCAGAAGGAGTTCGCCAGGCTCTGGGCCGAGCGCGGCTGGGCGGGCACCATGGTGCTCACCGAGCCCGACGCCGGGTCCGACGTCGGCGCCGGCACCACCAAGGCGATCGACCAGGGCGACGGCACCTGGCACATCGAGGGGGTGAAGCGCTTCATCACCTCGGGTGAGCACGACTCCGCCGAGAACATCATCCACCTCGTCCTGGCCCGTCCCGTGGGCGCCGGCCCGGGCACCAAGGGCCTGTCGCTCTTCATGGTCCCGAAGTACCTGGTGAACCCCGACGGCAGCCTCGGCCCGCGCAACGGCGTCTTCGCCACCAACATCGAGAAGAAGATGGGCCTCAAGGGCTCCGCCACCTGCGAGCTCACCTTCGGTGGCGAGATCCCGGCGGTCGGCTACCTGGTAGGCGACAAGCACGACGGCATCCGCCAGATGTTCCGGGTCATCGAGTACGCCCGGATGATGATCGGCGTCAAGGCCATGGGGACCCTGTCCACGGGCTACCTCAACGCCCTCGAGTACGCCCAGCAGCGGATCCAGGGCGCCGACCTGACCCAGGCGTCCGACAAGACCGCCCCGCGGGTCCCGATCATCCGTCACCCCGACGTCCGCCGGATGCTCATGGAGCAGAAGGCGTACGCCGAGGGTCTGCGGGCGCTGTGCCTCTACACGGGCTGGGTCCAGGACATGGAGCGTCTCCACCCGGAGGACGACATCTGGGCACGTCGCAACGACCTGCTCCTCCCGCTGGTGAAGGGCTACTCCTCCGAGAAGGCCTACGGCCTCCTCTCCCTTGCGCTGCAGGTCTTCGGCGGCTCCGGCTACACGCAGGACTACCCGCTGGAGCAGTACATCCGGGACGCCAAGATCGACACCATCTACGAGGGCACGACCGGCATCCAGGCTCTCGACCTGTTCTTCCGGAAGATCGCCCGGGACCAGGGCGCCGCTCTCGCCTCCCTGTCCGCCGAGATCGCCGAGTTCGTCAAGGCCGGTGACGCCGACGACGCGCTGGCATCCGAGCGGGAGTTGCTCGGGAAGATGCTCGACGACGCCCAGGCCCACATCGGGAAGATGGTGGAGCACCTGCTCGCCAGCATGGGCGGCCAGGCGGAGGAGATCTACAAGGTCGGCCTCCAGGCCACGCCGCTGCTCGAGTCCATCGCCGAGGTGGTCATTTCCTGGCTGATGCTCCGCCAGGCCGAGATCGCCCTGCCCAAGGCGGGGGACGACCCTTTCTATCAGGGCAAGGTGGCGGCGGCCCGCTGGCTGGTCCGTGACGTCGCCCCGAAGGTGGCCGCCCGCTCACAGCGCGCCCAGGGGGAGGACGGCTCGCTCATGGACCTGCCCGTCGAGGCCTTCTGACCGTGGGTCCGGGGCCGACCGGGCTCCGCGCGTCCCGGTGGGCCCGATCCCGTCTTTGCGCTACCGACGACCCGCCGCCCATACTTCAACCGTGACCGGCGCCATCCTGTTCTTCGCTGCCTTCCTCGGCGGGGTCCTGCTCCTGATCATGGCGCTCCTCGTGTGGCAGCAGGCCCGGGCCCGTCCCACCTACCAGCCCCTCGAGTACGTGGTGGAGCACGCCGTCCTCCACATCCTCGAACGCCTCCCCGAGGGGGTGAGGTTGAACCGAGCCGACGTGCGGCGGATCCTCGACTACGAGCTCCACTACCTCCAGGGTCTCGCCCAGGACGACCGGCGCAACCCGGTGGACACGATCGCCGGCGGACACGATGCCTCCATCCAGTGGATCCAGTCCGAGATTCAGTCAAAGCACGGCGTGACCTACTCTTTCGACGACATCGCCACCGTGCTCGCGCTCGAAGCCGACTACCTCGTAGCCATCGGCGCGGTGGGCGACCCCGTAGCGAATCAGGGAGAAGAAGAGGAATGAGGGTCCGTTGCGGTGCGTGCCGCACACAGTTCGAGGTCGCGGGTTCGGGCCGGTATGCCTGTCCCGTCTGCGGTTCCGTGAACGTGGTGAGGGCCGCGGGACCTCAGGATCAGGCCGAGGGCGGGTTCTTCGAGCAGCAGGCCCCGCCGCCGGCGCTGCCCCGCATCACCTGCCCGGAGTGCGAGTTCAGCTTCGTCGTGGGCAGGATCGCCGTGGCCACCTGTCCCAATTGCAACGCCCAGGTGCCCACCGGCCAGGACGTCGAGGAAGACCGGGAGCAGTGAGCCGTCTGCCCCGGTTCGAAGAGCACCGGTTCGTCGGCGTCCGGGACACCATGCGGGTCTACGACTGCGACGACCCGGCCCAGTTCGAGGAGCTGAAGGCCCGGGTCGAGGCCGACGACCTGGTCGGGCGTTGCATGATCCAGACCTTCGGTCCGGACACGCTCGACGAGGCGCGTAACCGGGGTTTCGAGCCCGCCGCCTGACAGCGGCGCATCTGAGCCCGGCGCCGGATGAGGCGCAGCCTTCGGCCGCCCCTCAGCGTTCCAGGCCCTCGGCGATGAGCAGTCCGATCTTCTCGCCCCGGCCGTGGAAGAAGTGGTCGCCGGGCGTGAGCACCAGGTCGATCCCCCGGGCGATGGCGTACTCCTGGAGCGCCGCGCCGTCGATCACCTGGTCCCGGGTGCCGAGCACGATCCTCTTCGGCCCCGTCGGCAGCTTGTCGGGGAGGCCCTGGGGCGGGGGAGCCACTCCGGCGTAGGGGATCTCCGCCCGGTTCTCTGACACCCAGCGGAGTGCCATCCGGGCGCCGAACGACCACCCGCCGATCCCGATCCGCAGGCCCAGGGCCCGGGCGTACTCCATGGCCGCGGTGACGTCCTCGATCTCCTTCTCGCCCTGGGTGTGCTCGCCGGTCGACTCGCCGACACCCCGGAAGTTGAACCGGACCACCGTGTGGCCACGGGCGACGAGGACCCGGGTCATGGCGATCATCAGCGGGGTGTTCATGGTCCCGCCGTACTGCGGGTGGGGATGGCAGAGCACGGCCACCCGGGTGGGTTGCTCGGCATGGTCGACCTTGGTCTCGAGGACGACGCCGTCGGCCGTGGTGAGGGTGATCCGTTCGGTCACAGCCCGAGGAGACGCCACAGCCAGATGGCCGCGGCCACGACGATGACGACGGCGAGGACGGCGGAGGTGATCAGGAGCCAGCGGGTGGGCACGGACCGCAGGGTAGTGGCGTCGGGCGCCTTCACGAGCCCGGCGGACCGCCGTATGAACGCCCGCGCTGTTCGCGAATCCGGTAGTGTTCAGTGGCACTGATCGGTGGTCCCGTCGGAGTAGCGACAGGCCAAACTAGGCTCACAACTCCCAGCCATCGTTCGAACAGGAAAGGCCGGTCTTGGTAGACGTCGCAATCATCGGAGGCGGGCCGGGCGGATACGCCGCGGCCCTCTATGCCCGCAACTTCGACCTAGAGGTAGCCCTGATCGAGAAGGACCGCCCGGGGGGCACCTGCCTGATCCGGGGCTGCATCCCCGCCAAGCAGTGGCTCCACATCGCCGAGGTGTACACCACGGTCGCCGAGGCGGCGGAGTACGGCGTGGTGACCTCCGAGCCGAAGCTCGACTGGGCGGCGGCGCTGGCGAAGAAGAACAAGACGGTCGACGGCGTCGTCCGCGGTCTCTCGGGGCTGCTCAAGTCCCGCGGCATCGAGGTGATCCAGGGGACCGGCCGCCTTGCCTCCCCGAACCGGGTCGATGTCGCCCTGGCCGAGGGCGGGACCCGCACCGTCGAGGCGTCCAAGGTCATCCTCGCCACCGGCTCCCACGCCCGGACCATCCCCGGATACGAGATCGACGGGGAGAAGATCGTCACCTCCGACCACGCCCTCGACTGGACCTCCCAGCCGCGGCGGGTGGGCA
>QGUS01000247.1 GCA_003242515.1 Actinomycetota bacterium | reverse complement strand
GGGGGGGGGGCACGAGGGGAGGGTTTTGCTTTTTGGTTTTTGGGGGCATGGCCCTCCCCCCCCCACGGGGCGGGCCTGGGGCCCGACCCCTCGGGCGCCTGGCGCTGCACCGGCACACCCCACCTGCCGGCGTCGGCGGGCACCGACCAACCGTGGCGGGGCAGGTGGTCGGGCAGCGACCCGGTGCCGCCCGGCTGCGGGGAGGGTATCGCCACCACGCCGGCATGCCCGGACCCGGGGTCGTGGAGGCTCCAGCGCCGGCGCAGCACCAGCGGGGGTGAGCCCGATGTGACCGCCCGCTCCGCCGATGGCTCGTCCTCCAGGGCCGCGGCCATCTCCAGGAGCAGGTCGACCGGGACCTCTTCGAGGCCCCTCACGTCGGCGACGTACTTGCCCCAGGTGTCCAGCAGTCCGTCCACCGAGGTGACCGCCTCCACCTCGGGATGCGGCCGATCGGTCGTGTCGGCGACCACGGTGACGAGCGGGTACCAGCGCTCCTTGCACGCCCGGAAGGCGGCGGTCTCGTAGAGGCCGCGGTGCCGGTCGCGCACCATGCGGCGGCCCTCCTCGAACCGGGCCTCGGTCCGGACGCTCATGGAGATCCCGTGCTTGCGGTAGTCGAACAGCACGCGGGGGACGAGCACCTGGTCCCAGCCGGCCTCCATGAGCCGGAGCCACATCTCCCAGTCCTCGTTCCCGAGGGTCATGGACTCGTCATACCCGCCGACCTGCTCGTATGCATCGCGGCGGAGGAGGACACAGCCGATCACGCCGTTGCCGAGGAGCTGCCAGTACGGGTTGAACGGCCGCGTGATCCAGATCGCGTCGATGTCCTGGTACAGCCGGGCGTAGCAGTGGGCGTAGGCAGCCCGGGGGTTGGCCTCGAGTGCGGCGATCATCTCCTCCAGGTAGGTGGGTTCCACCTCGTCGTCGGAGTCGAGTGGGACGAAGAACCGGCCGCGGGCCTGCCGCATCCCCGTGTTCCGGGCGGCGGGGAGCCCGCGGTTGGTCTCGTGGCGGACGACCCGGAGGCGCGGCCAGTCCAGCGCCTCCAGATGGGAGCGGGTCTCGGGGTCGGTGGAGCCGTCGTCGACCACGATCACCTCCCATGACGGGTGGGTCTGCTCGTAGATCGAGGCGAGGGTCTCGCCGAGGTACCGGACGTCGTCGTGGACTGGCACCACGAAGGTGACGTCGGGCGATTCGACCTCCGGGAAATCGCCTGCCGCGATGCGGCGCTGCACCGCCTCGACACGCTCCCGTGCCTGCTTCGCCACCCTGGCGTGGTGACGGCGCACCAGCTCCTCGTGCCACGTGGCTTCGTCGTAGAGCTTCTGCTGGAGGCGCCATGGCAGGAACCGGATGCGGTGGAGCCAGTCGCTCGGGAGGAACCGGTAGATCCGCCTGCGGAGGCCCGGTGGGGGGAGATGGGCGGCCATGAACGCCTCCATGCGCTGGGCCGCCGCCGTGGCCAGTCCCGCCTGGGTCCGGGGGTGGCGGGGCCGCGGGTCCGTGGCGTACGCGGCGAGCGGGTCGCCGGGATCGGGGATCGGAGCGGAGGCCAGGCTCGCCTGGAGCCCGGGGTCGGTGGCGAGCCGTCTCATCGCCCCGGCCAGTCCGTTCACCGTCCGGTCGTACACGAGGGCGCCCGTGTGCTCGTCGAGGAGGCCCTCGTAGGCGGGTAGGTCGGGGAGCACGACCGGAAGTCCCATCCGGCGCGCCTCGTGGGCTGCCAGGCAGAAGCTCTCGAAACGGCCAGGTGCGATCACCGCGGTGGCGTCGGCCAGTACCTCGGGCAACCGCTCGCGGTCCACGGGGCCCATGAAGGTGAACGACCCGCGGAACCGGTTCGGGATCATCGACCCCAGCCGCTGGCTCATCCAGGTGCCGGTGGTGGGCGACCAGCCGTCGCCTCCGACGAACCGGACCTCGAGATCGACCCCCTCTTCGAGCAGGGCGAGCGCGGCGGCCACGGCGTCCTGGGATCCCTTCATCTCGCCGAGGCGCCCCACCACCGCGAATACCGGCCGGGCCGACGGGCGGCGCTCGAGGCGGGGGAGCGGTGCGACGGGTGGCGGGGCCACCACCACGCGGTCCGCGTCCACCCCGTATCTCTCGATGAGGGTGCGGACATGGCCAGGGGCGGGGACGAGCACGAGGTCCGCCATGCGGTAGGCCTCCTGCTCCATCAGCGACGGCAGCTCCCAGTCGTCGGGCGCGGTGTCCATGGCCGGGGCGAGCAGGTCATACGGGCCGTGGAAGCGGACCGTGACCAGACAGCGGGTCAGGTCCAGCTCGTGCCGGCGGAGGAGCGTGTCGAACGCGATCCCCTCGAAGTCCTGGATCTCGATGCGGTCACCGGGACGGGCGATGGCCGCGAGGGCGTCGGACAGAGCCCGCGACCGCTCGCGGAAGCCGGTGGCGGGGATCTCCACCCGATGGACTTCGATCCCCCGGCCAGGGTCCGGCTCCGCGGGCTCGGTCGTGGCCAGGACGATCTCCACCTCCCGGGTGGGGGAGAGGAGCCGGGCGAGGGTGTCGACCAGGACGCCGGCGCCGCCGGACAGCTCCGGGTGCAGCTCGGTGGTGACGAAGAGGAGCCGGCTCATGACCGGAGGCGTTCCCGCCTGCCGGCCAGGAACCCGGCCAGGGTGGCCAGGGTCCCGTTCATCGCCGCGATCGGGATGAGCACCCATTTGAGCGGAGAGTCCATGTGGCGGAACTTGAGACGCATTGCCCGTGCCACCCAGGCGAAGCCGGGAACCAGGCCAAGCGGGACGAGGCGGAGGTCGATCAGCCCGAGCAGCACGGCCAGGAGCCCCGACGCCGCCACGCCCTGGGCGAGCCGGCGGTAGTAGGGGCCCCGGAGACCCTGGAGGCCGTCACCGTGGCCCCACTTGTACATCGTGCGTGCCTGCTGGGCGAGGGTGCGCGGCGGGTACCACTCGACGATCGCCTCGGGGACGAAGACGGGCTGGAGGCCGAGGGCGAAGAGGCGCTCGGCGAAGAGGGTGTCCTCGGCGAACTGAACCCCGCTGGGGAACCCACCGACCTGCTTCCAGAGTTGCCTGGTGAACCCCAGCGACCGTGCGGAGGGGACGAAGTGGCGCTCGGCCTCCTCCCGCACGTAGACCATGGTGATGCCGATGGCC
>QGUS01000025.1 GCA_003242515.1 Actinomycetota bacterium | reverse complement strand
CGACGATAGTTGGCTCCGCGACGGTGTCTGCCGCTAACCGGGGAACCCTGGATAGGCTGACGGCGTCGAATCCTGAGATGTCCCAAGACTCTCCACGTACCCCTGTGAAGCGACGCGGTCCCGCGCGCTGGTTCAAGGTCACGGTCATCACCGCATTGGTCCTGGCCAACCTCGCCGCGGGCTTCATGCTGTGGGCCGTCTACACCGGCCGGGACTTCCTCAACCGTGCTGACACCGACCGTGAGGTCTCCGGCTCGCTCGACGAGATCACCGGCGACACGATGACCTTCCTCATCGTCGGGTCCGACTCCCGTGCCGGCCTCGACGACCTGACCAACTTCGGCCAGGTGAGCGGCGCCCGGGGCGACGTGATCATCCTCGTCAAGGTCGACCGCACGGGCCAGGCGATGAAGATGCTCTCCATCCCGCGTGACCTCTGGGTGACCATCCCGGGGCACGGCGAGAACCGGATCAACGCCGCCTACGCCTTCGGTGGCTCCAAGCTGATGGTCGACACCATCAAGCAGAACCTCGGGGTCGAGATCAACCACTACGTGGAGATCGACTTCGTCGGGTTCCGGGGCCTGATCGACGAGCTCGGCGGTGTCACCATCGAGTTCCCGTACCCGGCCAAGGACGACTACTCGGGTCTCGACGTGCCGGCGGGCCGCCAGCGGCTCGATGGCAAGCAGGCCCTGGCCTTCGCCCGTTCCCGGCACTACGAGGAGCTGCGCGATGGCAAATGGGTGCCGGTCGACGCCAACGACTTCGGCCGCACCTCCCGCCAGCAGCAGATCATCAAGGCGATCCTCTCCGAGATGAAGTCGCCGTCGACGGTCACCGAGGCCGGCTCCATAGCCCGAACCTTCTCCAAGTACGTGACCATCGACAGCCGCCTTGCCGGCTCGTCGGTCGCCCGGCTCGCCTGGGACTTCCGGGGCATCCTCCGGGGCAGCATCGACGGCGTCACCCTTCCGGCCACCGGGGCCAACAAGGGTGGCCGGTCGGTGGTGGTCCGGAAGGAGCCCGAGGCCACCCAGGTGCTTGAGGAGTTCAGGCGGTCGACCGCCAGGGAGGGCCAGCAGGCCGAGCAGCCGCTCAAGCTCCGGGTCCTCAACGGCAATGGCGTCTCCGGGTCGGCCCGGGCCATGGGCGACAAGCTCGCCGGGCTCGGCTTCGAGATCGTCGACCTGGGCAACGCCGAACGCAAGGACTACCGGTCGACGACGGTGATCGTCCCCTCGGGGCGCGAGGCCGACGGACGCCGGGTGGTGTCGGCCCTCGGGTACGGCGTCGTGCAGGTCGGCGAGGTCGACGCGGGGTACGATGCCGTGGTGATCGTCGGCTCCGACGCATCCTGATTTCCCGTCTTCGAAACCCGAAAGGACTCCGATGGTCATTGCCGTGATAGGGGCCGGCTACGTCGGTCTCGTGACAGCAGCGGGTCTCGCCAAGCTCGGCCACACGGTGCGCCTCGGTGAGGCCAACCCCCAGCGCCTCGAAACCCTGCGCGCCGGGGGGGTCCCGATCTACGAGGAGGGTCTCGCCGATCTGCTCGCCGAGGTCTCCGACCGCATGACCTTCCACGGGGACAACAAGGAGGCCGTGGAGGGCGCCGACTTCGTCTTCCTGTGCCTGCCCACGCCCGAGGGCCCCGACGGTCGGGCCGACCTCACCTTCATCAACGCCGTCGTCGACGAACTGGCCAACGAGGTCGGCCCGGAGACGATATTCGTCGTGAAGTCGACCGTGCCGCCGGGCACCGTCGCCACGCTGTCGAAGCGGCTCGCCGACCTGGGCAGCTCCTCCCGCATCGTCTCCCATCCCGAGTTCCTGCGCGAGGGGCGTGCCGTGGGCGACTTCCTGGACCCGGACCGCATCGTCGTCGGGGCCTTCGACCGCGCCGACGCCGAACGGGTGGCCGCCCTCTACGAGAGCCTCGACACCGAGGTGGTCATCACCGACCCGACCTCGTCGGAGATGATCAAGTACGCGTCCAACTCATACCTGGCCGCCCGTCTCACCTTCGTCAACACCCTCGCCAACCTGTGCGAGGCGGTGGGCGCCGACATCGTCGACGTGACCCGGGGGATGGGTCTCGACCACCGCATCGGGCCGCACTTCCTCCAGCCGGGCCCCGGCTACGGCGGGTCCTGCTTCCCGAAGGACACCAGCGCCCTGATCGGCGTCGCCGAGGACGCCGGGTACGAGTTCGGCCTGCTCCGGGCCGTCATCGAGGCGGACGAGGAGCAGCGCCGCCGCATCGCCGAGAAGGTCCGCCAGGCCGCGGGTGGCGGCCTGCGTGGCCGCCGCATCGGGATGTGGGGTGTGGCCTTCAAGGCGGGCACCGACGACACCCGGGAGTCCCCGGCGCTCCGGATCGCCGCCCTGCTCCAGCAGGAGGGGGCCGACGTGGTCGCCTACGACCCGGAGGCGAAGAGCGACATGGTCTCCATGGTCTCCTCCCCGATCGACGCCGCCGACGGCGCCGACGTGCTGGTGGTCGCCACCGAGTGGCCGGAGTTCAAGGAGGTCGACCTCAAGGAGGTGCGTCGGGTGATGAAGGGCCACCGGGTGGTCGACGCCCGCAACCTCCTCGACCCGACCGCCGTCCGCGCCGCCGGGCTGGACTACTGGGGTCTGGGCCGTCCCGGGGCCTGACGCGGCTCTCCTGCGGCGAACCGATGTGACCCTCGCCCGGTCTCCCACACCCGGTCGGGGGCGCGAGAAGCGAGCAGGCGTCAGCGGAACAGGTCCTCGTCGGGGGGTCTGACCAGGTCGCGGGCCCGTCCCTCGGCCGCGGGCAGGTCGAGGCCGCGCACCAGCGCCGCCGGGATCCCCGAGGCCTTCCCCATCACCAGGTCTGCGGCCGCGGCGATCTCGTCCGCCACGGCCACCTCGGTGACCTCGAGCTCGTGACCCAGCCAGTCCCGCGTCCCCCGCAGGTCGACGATGGCCGGGATGCCGGAGATGCCGATGGCGACGTCAGTGAGGCCCCGGCGCCACGCCCGGCCGAACGTGTCGGAGATGATCACGCCGAGGCGGACGCCGAACTCCCGTTCCAGCCGGATCCGGATCCGGTGAGCCGAGCGGTCGGGGTCCTCGGGCAGGAGGATCACGGTCCCGGGGTCGGCGTTGGAGCGGTCGATCCCGGCGCTGGCGCAGACGAATCCGTGCTTGGTCTCGGCGATGATCAGGTCGCCCCGGCGCCGGATGATGGAGACCGCCTCCTGCTCGGCGAGGCGCATCTTGAACTCCCGCTCGTCGCCCACGATCTCCCGCACCGCCCCCTCGGCCTTGGAGACGATCTTGTGGGTGACCACGACGATGTCGCCGTCACGCGGCTGGAGGGTGCGGAGCGGCTCGACCAGGGCGGCGGCGACGTCGTCTCCCGGCTCGACGCGGCCGATCCCGAGCAGGGGATGGACTTCGAGGCTCACAGGGCCACCAGCTCTCGGGCCAGGCGTGCCGCGTCCTCCGGATCCTTGATCCTCGTGTCGGTGGCCAGCACCTCGACGCCTTCGACCGGCTCGGCGGCGTCGCCGCCGTCGACGACCAGCAGGTCGATGAGTCCCGCATACGCCTCGGCCACACCCTGGTTGCCGGGAGGCAGCCCCAGGCTGGCCATGATCCGGTGGGCAGGGCCCTTCAGCGCCTTGCCGCCGAAGAGCGGGCTCACCGCCACCACCCGCGGGTGTTGGGCCACCGCGTCACGCATCCCGGGGACGGCGAGGATCGGCCACACCGAGAGGGGAGGGTTGGAGGGTGCGATCACGACGAGGTCGGCGGACCGGATCGCCTCGATCACGCCCGGCGCCGGCCGGGCCTCCCCGGCGCCGCGGTAGGCGACCTCCCTGACCTCGTCCTGGTTGCGGCGGAGCACGAAGTACTCCTGGAAGGAGACCCATCCGTCGTCGAGCCTGACCTCGGTGCGGAGCTCGTCGTCGGTCGCCGGGAGCACCGTCGCCGTGATCTCCAGCTTCTTCGCCAGGTCGGCGTTGATCTGAGAGAGCGGCTCGCCGGCTGCGAGGCGGGCCGTCCGGGTCACGATCAGCGCCAGGTCGCGGTCGCCGATCCGGAACCGGTTGTCCACGCCGTAGCGGGCGAGCTCCTCGTTGAAGGCGAAGGTGTCGTCGCGTCGGCCCCAGCCCTCGGGCCCTTCGATCCCCGCCAGCGTGTACAGCACGGTGTCGATGTCGGCGCAGACGCGCAGACCGTGGAACCACTCGTCGTCACCGACGTTCACGACCACGGTGAGGTCGATCCCATCGAGCGCGGCGAGCCCCCTGGCCATGCGGGCCCCGCCCACTCCACCGGACAGCTCGACAACTCTCATCACCCCAAGATATTGCTCATGGGGCCGGTCCGGTTCACAATGGCCGACCGGATGACCTCCTCTTCAGCTCCGCCGGAGGCGGAGCAGACACCGAACGAAGCTCGGGCGACCGCGCCGAAGGTGCTCGTCCTCCTCACCACGGTCGAGGGCGCCGACCTCGACGCGGCCGTCGCCGCCGTTCGCCGCCAGGTGTACGACCCCGCCCCGGAGATCTGGATCGTGGGGGAGGCGGAAGAACGCGAGGGAGTGTCGGTCGTCCCGAACCTGGAGGCTGCGATCTCCAGGGCGGACCAGACCGTCGAGTACCTGTGGATCCTCCACGCCGACGCCCGTCCCCGGCCCGACGCCCTCGCGGCACTGGTCCGGGAGGTGGAGCGCAACGAGGCCGCGCTCGGCGGCTCGAAGCTGCTCGTCGCCGGCACCCCGGACGTGCTCGAGTCGGTGGGCAGCGCCACCGACGTCTTCGGCGAGCCCTACTCGGGTCTCGAGGAGGGGGAGATCGACCTCCAGCAGTACGACGTGGTGCGGGAGGTGGCGTTCGTCCGCTCGGCGTCCATGCTGGTCCGCCGCGACCTGGCGCAGGGCCTGCGCGGCCTCGACGAGAGGCTGCCCCCGATCGCCGCGGGTCTCGACTTTTCCCAGCGCAGCCGTCTGGCCGGCGGCAAGGTGATCAGCGTCCCCTCCTCGGAGGTGTACCACCAGGGCAAGTGCGACGAGGGGGCCGAGGGCTGGAAGGAGCGCGCCGGGCGCCTCCGGGCGATGCTCACCGCCTACACGCCTCTGACCCTCCTCTGGGTCGTCCCTTACGACTTCATCGTCGCCATCCTCGACTCGATCGGGAACCTCCTGCTCGGCCGGTGGCGGCCCGCGGCCAGGCACGCCGCCGCCTGGGCCTGGAACGTCGCCATGCTCCCGTCGACGATCCGCCTCCGGGCACGCAACCGGAAGATCCGGGTGGCCGGCGACGAGGAGCTCTTCCGCTTCCAGGCGAGGGGATCGGTGCGACTCAGGGAGGTGGGGAGCGAGCTGTCGTCACGCGTCCTCGGGCTTTTCGACGAGGACCAGGCGCTGACCCGCGGGGCGAGGCGCGTCTGGTCCGCTCCCGGCATCTGGGGTGCCGTCGTCGCCGGCCTCATCGCCCTGATCGCGGCCCGGAGCATCCTCCTTACCGGGATGCCCTCCACCGACGGGACCCTCCCGTTCGAGGCCGCCCGGACCTCGTTCGCCCGCTGGTTCGGCGGCTGGAACGACTCCGGCCTCGGCTCGCCCGGCTCCGTCCACCCGTCGGTGCTGATCACCGGGGTGCTGTCCATCGTCACCTTCGGCGCCACCGAGGCCGCCCGCACCCTCTTCACCCTGGCGGCCGCCGTGATCGGGATCGTGGGCATGGGGCGTCTCGGCGGCCGGCTCGGCCTGCGCGGCCCGGGCCGCTACATGGCGGGCCTGGTGCTGCTGGCCGGCCCCGGCACCTCGCTGCTCACCGGTGACGGCTCGTGGGTGGCGCTGGGTGCTGCGGCGCTCCTCCCATGGGTGATGCGCGCCGTGCTCGTCCCCGAGGACTGGAGCGGACCCGGGACCTTCGGATGGGTGCTGGTCCTGGCCGTGCCGATGGCGGCGTTCTCGCCGCTGCTCGCCGCGGTGCCGCTCGTGCTGGCCGTGTTCCTGTCCCCCAGGGGCCTGCTGCGCCGGCGCCTCCTGCGCGGCCTGGTTGCCCTCGGCGGCGTGGTGGTCGCCGTCCCCTTCCTCGTCGCCGACCCGGGCTGGGTCACCGATTCCGCCCGGCGGATCCTCGCCGTCCCTGCGATCGAGTGGGCCGCCATGATCATCGTGGGCTCCGCCGCGACCCTGCTGATGGAGGGCAGGTGGCGCGGTGTCGCTTTAGTCGGGGGCATCGCCGCCCTGGCCGCCGCGGTCGCCCTCCACCTGCCCGGGTTCGGCCCCGGGGTGGAGGAGGCGCTGCTGATCGCGGCGTCGTTCGGGGCGGCACTGGTCGTCGCCGCCGGTCTGGACGTGTTCACCGCCGAGCCGCTCCGCATCGTGGCGACCGCCACCACGGTGGCGATGATCGTGGTCTCCCTCGGGAGCTTCGGCAACGGTCGCCTCGGCCTCCCGGACGGCGACCACTTCGAGCGCTACGGGTTCGGCATCGCCCTCTCCGGGGAGACCGACCCCGGCAGGATCCTCCTGGTTTCGGCCGACCGGAGCGTCCTACCCGGCGACGCCAGGCCCGGCCCCGGCTTCTGGTACCGGCTCATCGACGCCTCGGGCATGACTCACGACGAGGTGTGGCTGCCCGCCCCGCGGGATGGGGACCGGGCCCTCCGGGACACCCTCGAGCACATCGCCGCGGGCGGGGAGCTCAGGCCTGGTGCCCTCCTCGCCGAGTTCGCCATCGACTGGGTCGTCGTCCAGGGGCCGGAGATAGGGCTCGAGCAGGCGCTGGTCGGCCAGCTCGACCTCCTGCCCACCCCCTTCGACACCGGTGACCGGATCTACGAGAACCTGGCCTCCGCCGAGATCGCAGGGGCCGGCGACGTCGCCTGGGCCCGCGCCGGTGCCGGATACGCCGGCGACGAGGTGAACGGGAGGGTGCGGCTCGCCATAAACCACGCCGAGGGATGGGGGCCCGATGGCCAGCCCGACGGCTGGGCCGTCACCGTCGACGGCCGCGATGGGCAGGCCCACTACCGCGGTCCGGCGACCGCCGCCGCCCTGGCCTCGATCGGACCGGTGGCCTTCCTGGCCGGCCTGGCGCTGATCGCCTGGGGGAGGAGGAAGAAGCGATGAGGCGTCTCTCCGCCCTGCTCGTCCTCGTGGCGCTCGGCGCCGGCGTCTACTTCCTGCCGCCACCGGCGGCCCCTGCGCCCGACCCGGCGCCGCCGACCCAGCCGTTGATCTTCTCCGTCTGCCCGGTCAGCGAGGGGTCCGGCCGGAGCACCGAGGTGGCGGTCGCGTCGACACTGGGCGGCAGCTCCGCCATCACCCTCTTCGCCGGCGGTTCGACCGTGGGGAGCCTCGAGATCTCCCTCGGTGAGGACGGCGCCGTGATCATGCCTGTCGTCGACATCGCAGCCGTGGGCACGGTCGGCGGCCTGGTCGAGCTGCCCGGCGGGCAGGCAGCGGCCGGCAGCCGGACCCGGGGCCCGGCTTCCACGACCCTCGAGGCCTGTGTCAGGGAGATCCCGACCCGGGTGGTGGCCACGGGCGGCTCCACGGTGTCGGGCGGCGAACTGACCCTGCACCTGATGAACCCGTTCGCCGGTGACGCAGTGGCCACCCTCGTCGTCCACTCCGACGCTGGCCTCGAGGCCAGCGACCGCTTCACCAGGGTGATCGTCCCGTCCCGCGGGTCGAACGTGATCACCCTCAACAACACCATCCCCGGGCGGGACTGGGTCACGGTCCGGGTGGAGGTCACCCGCGGCCGGGTGGTCGCCGCCCTCCGGCAGACGGTCGGCGACCGGGCCATGTCGTGGAACGCGGTGGAGCCCGGCACGTCCTGGCTGGTCCCGGTCCCCACCGAGGTGGAAGGCCGGCTGGTGATCGCCGGGGCGGATGCGGGGCAGGTCGAGTACCAGGTCGACGTCTACGGGCCCGATGGCGTCACCGAGGCCCTCGTCTCCGGCGAGTTGGCCGAGGGGGAGATGGCCTCCATCCCGCTCGCCGACCTCGAAGGCGCCCGGGCGGCACGCGTCGTCGCCACCGGCCCGATCGTGACCACCCTCCAGCTGACGGACGGGACCAAGCATTCCGCCACCACCGGCGCTCCCGCTCCCGCCGGGTCGTGGCTCCTCCCGGCGGCGTCCACCGGATCTGCCCGGCTGGTGATCCTCAACCCCGAGCTGGAGGACGCCTCCGTCGTGATCCGTGCGATGCGGGAGGACGGCCGTGAGTTCCGCTCCACCGTGGCCGCCGAGAGCGTGCTCGAGACGAGCCTCGACGGGGCGGACGCCTACCTGGTCGACTCCGACGTCCCGATCGTCGTCCTCCTCTACGAGGCGGGCGAGATGGACGACGCCCTGGCCATGGGGACACCGATCGAAGATGAGTGACCAGACCGTCCGGTTGGTCGTGGTCGGCGGAGCCGCCCTGGCGGTCGCCGTCTTCGCCTGGGCCTGGAACCGGGCACGGTCGCGTCCTCGCCGCCGGATCGCCTCCACGGGTCTGGGAGCCGGGGTCTACCTCTTCACCTCGGCGGGCTGCGACCAGTGCGCCCGGGCGCGGGAGCTGCTCACCGCCAGTCTGGGGGAGGGGGGATTCACCGAGATCCCGTGGGAACGCCAGGCCGACGTCTTCGACCGGTTGGGCATCAAGGCGGCGCCCTCGACGCTGGTCGTCAAGGGCGACGGGTCGGGGGTCTGGTACGCCGGCGTGCCCCGCCGCCATCAGGTCGCGAAAACGCGGAATCCTTGAATAGCGGGCTTCCAATCCCTACCGTGCCCACCATGACAGTCGCCTGCGCACGCTGTGGGTCCCCGGCTTCTTCGGTGATGAGCTTCTCCTACGCCGAGGCGTCGGTGTGGCTCGACGACCTGGTGGACCTCGGCAACGCGCACGCGTACCCGCTGTGCTCCGATCACGCCGACCGCATGGCGCCCCCGCATGGGTGGACCCTGACGGACCGCCGCACCGTGGCGCGCTTGTTCGCCCCGGTGAACGTCGCCTGATGCCCCTGGATCGAGACCTCCTCGACGCCGTCAAGGAACTCGACAGCCACGACCTGAGACGTCTCCACATCCTCACCCGCGCCCAATTGGAGCGGGAGGGAGCCATCTCCGGCCCCGAGCCGAAGGTGTCGCTACGAAGTCAGATGATCCGATGCGGCAAGCCCGGCTGCACCAAGTGCCCCCACGGTCCCTACTGGTACGCCTACTGGACCGAGGGAGGCAAGCGGCGGAGCCGGTACGTCGGGAGGCTCCTCGACGAAGAGCAGGATTCCTTCTCCTGAGGCGACGGGGCGTAGCATGATTCCGGGGGCGGACTAGATGATGGATTGCCAGCGCTGCGGCCAGAGAAACGTTCTCGAGATCGATCACGTCCTTCCCGACGGGACCGAGGTCAAGTTCTTCTTCTGCCATACGTGTGAGGAAAAGTGGTGGGACCGCGACGGAGTTCAGATCGACCTGACCGAGGTCCTGGACATCGTGCGTCGCCACCGCGAGTGAGGCAGCTGCTGGGGCGGATCCGGCCGACCGTCCCCCTCGTGCTGGTCGGGCTCTGCTCGTTCCTCGTCTTCATGATCATGCAGCCCTGGTGGCTGCTGAACCCGACCACCCCCACCGGCGGCGACATGGGCGCCCACGTGCTGGCGCCGGCGTTCCTGCGGGACGTGCTGCTGCCACAGGGGAGGGTGATGGGGTGGTCGCAGGACTGGTTCGCCGGCTTCCCGGTCTTCTACTTCTACTTCCCGATCCCGTCCCTGGTCATCGTCTTCCTCGACCTGTTCATCCCCTACGGGGTGGCCTTCAAGCTGGTGACCACGATGGGGCTGGTCGCCCTGCCCCCGGCGGCCTACTTCCACGCCCGGGCGATGAAACTGTCGAAAACGGTCGCGACCGTCGCCGCATTCTCGGCGGTCGTGTTCATCTTCTTCGAGAGCTACACGATCTACGGGGCCAACATGGCCTCGACCCTGGCGGGTGAGTTCTCCTTCGCCTGGTCGTTCAGCCTCTCGCTCGTCTACCTGGGCCTGCTGATGAAGGCGGTCGCCGACGACCGCAAGTACCTGAAGTGGGCGGCCCTCACCCTGGCGCTCGTGGCGCTCACCCACATCCTGACGACGATCGTCGCGGTCTTCGCCTCCCTGTTCGTGCTCTCGTGGAAGAGGGGAGTCCGCCGCACCGTCACCACCTGGGTCTGGGGGTTCGCCATCGCCGCCTTCTGGGCGCTGCCGCTGGCCATGCGGATCGGCCTCACCTCCGACATGGGGTGGGTGCCGCTCCGGCGCTGGCACGAGGTCCTCCCCGTGGAGATCTGGCTGCTCCTGCCGATCGCCATCCCGGCCATGTTCTGGGTGATGCGGACCACCCGGCGGGCTGGTCCGCTGATCGGCGCCATGATGCTCCCGGTCGTCTACTACCCGCTGCCGACGATCCTCCCGCAGCTGTTCCCCGACTTCTTCGGCGGGAGCAGGTGGAAGCTCTGGAACGGCCGCCTCCTGCCGTACTGGTACTTCGGGGTGGCGTTCTTCGCCGCGGTCGGCGTCGGGGCCGCGGTGGTGTGGCTGTCACGCCGCCTCCCCGAGCGCATCTCGGGCCGCTTCGCCCATGCCCTCACCCTCCTGTCCGGGGCGGTGGCCGTGGGCCTGGTCGCCGTGTCCACGAAGGTGCGTCCCCTCGGCACGATCCCGGCCTGGTGGCTGGCGGCGGTCGCCGCCGTCCTGGCCCTGGTGATCGTGTGGGTCCTCGTCCCGTGGCGATCCCTCGTCTCGACCCGGGCGTTCCTCACCGTCACGGCGTTCTGCGTGGTCGTCCTCGGGGCGATGTCCAGCATCACCTTCGTGGACGGCTGGGCCCGCTGGAACTACGAGGGCTACGAGTCGAAGGAGGGATGGCCCGAGTACGAGGCGCTGATGCAGGCCATCTCGGAGCTGCCGCCCGGGCGAGTGATGTGGGAGGCGACCAACGATTGGGACCGGTACGGCACGCCGATGGCGCCCATGCTCATCCCGTACTGGACGGGGGGAACCCACCAGTCGATGGAGGGCCTCTTCTTCGAGTCGTCCATCACCACGCCCTTCCACTTCATCAACCACTCGGAGATGTCGCACAAGCCGTCCAACCCGATCCCCGGGCTGCGGTACCACACCTTCGACATGCAGCGGGGCCTGAAGCACATGGCGGTCTACGGCGTCACCTACTACGTCTCCATCACCGAGGAGGCCGCAGCCAAGGCGGAGGGGATGGAGGGGATGGAGCTGATCCGTGAGGTCCCGCCCTTCGCCATCTTCCGCCTGCCCGAGACGAAGCTGGTCGAGGTCGCCACGCACCAGCCGGCCGTGTACCCGGCTCCCGAACGCGGGCTGCTCGCCGCCCTGATCGGGTCGGAGACCGTAGTCGGCCCCGACGGGGAGGAGTTGCACTCGTTCCACGACCTCGCCCTCGACTGGTACGAGGACGTGGACAACATGCACCGCTGGGTCGTGGCCGACGGCCCGGAGGACTGGCCCCGGATCTACTCGCTGCGGGAGCGGCCGGACGTCGAGATCCCGGGACCCAAGGAGGTCACCGACATCGTCGTCGACCACCACCGGATCTCCTTCAGGACGAGCGCGGTGGGCGTCCCGCACCTGGTGAAGGTCTCCTACTTCCCGAACTGGAAGGCCACCGGCGCCGAGGGGCCGTGGCGTGCCACCCCGTCGCTGATGGTCGTGGTGCCGACCCAGGAGGAGGTAGTCCTCGAGTTCGTCGACACCTGGCCCGAGACGGTCGGGAAGCTCCTCACCCTGCTGGGCGTCGTCGCCCTGGTGGCCGCCGTGGTGCAGGACCGGAGGCGCCGGAGGGCGCTGGAGTCGCTGGCCCCGGTGGCCGACTGCGGGGGAGTGCTAGTCGGAGATGGCCCGGCGGATGCGGAACAGGCCCCGGATGGTGCGGGGCACCCGCTTGATGAGTGAAGACCTGGCGGCCCGCCGCTCCACCACCTCGACGGGCACCTCGACGATCCGGTAGCCGGCCCGCTCGGCTCTGATCACCAGCTCGGTGTCGAAGAGGTCCTTGGTGGACAGCACCTTCGGGGCGATCTCGTCGACCAGGCCCCGCCGGAAGCCCTTCATCCCGTGGGTGTCGCTGACCCGGGACCCCAGGATGGTGCGGAGCAGGACGTTGAAGACGAGCGTGGCCAGGCGGCGCAGCAGCGACCGGCGGTCCTTCGAGCCCGGGGCCCGCTTCGAGGCGATGACGAGGTCGACGTCGTCGGGCTGGGCGAGGACGGTGCGGAGGAACTCGCCCGAGAAGTAGTCGATGTCGAAGTTGACCACCCAGGCGCCGTCGGAGGCCAGGAACCCGTGGCGCATCGCCGCCCCGTAGTCCGGCTCGGGCAGCGAGATGACCCGCACGGGGGGCTCGGTGGAGACGCTGCGCGCCACCCCGGCCGTCCCGTCGGTGGAGCCGTTCTCGACGATGAGGATCTCGGCGTCGGGGGCCGCCGCGGTCACCTCGGCGACCAGTTCGGGGAGCGCCCGGGGGATGAAGTCGGCCTCGTTGAAGACCGGGACGACGATGGAGACTGACCTGTTCAACAGGCCAGCGATCTTAGGGAGGCCCCGTCGCGGACATACACTCCGGCCATCCATGAGACCCGATCTGGTTTTCAAGGCCTACGACATCAGGGGACGCACGGACAACGGCGATCTCGACCCCGAGCTGTGTGAGCTGGTGGGATCGGCGCTGGTCGACCTCCTGGGCGCCGACCGGATCGCGGTCGGCCGGGACGTCCGGACCAGCTCCGGGCCCCTGTTCGAGGGGCTCGCCCGCGGCATCACCACGGCCGGGGCCGACGTGATCGACCTCGGTGAGGTCCCCACCGACGCCATCTACTACTTCTCGGGCTCCCGGGGCGTGCCCGGGGCCATGATCACCGCCTCACACAACCCGCCCGTCTACAACGGCATCAAGCTGTGCCGGGCGGGCGCCGCTCCCATCGGCGTCGACACCGGTCTGGCCGACATCCAGGCGCGGGTGCAGGCGGGGGAGCGGAAGGTCGCGGCCACGCCCGGGAGGATCGAGAGAGTCGACGCCGTCTCCGGCTACGTCGACCACCTCTTCTCCATCGTCGACCCGTCCGAGATCCGGCCGCTGCGCGTCGCCGTGGACGGCGGCAACGGCATGGCGGGCGTCGCCCCGGAGAAGGGGGTCGAGGGGAATCCCGCCCCGCCCAACCGCCTCCCCCTGGAGGCGGACGGCACCTTCCCCCACCCCCCCGCCCGGCTCTTTTTACACACCCCGGGGCCCCGAGGAGGG
>QGUS01000024.1 GCA_003242515.1 Actinomycetota bacterium | reverse complement strand
CCACTGCGAAGCAATGAGGGAAGGGGGGTCGCTCCCCCCGGCATCCAAGCTCGTGTTCTCGAACACGAGGCCCCGACCATTCCCTGGCAAGCTCGGAACGCCGGTTCGATTCCGGTCACCCGCTCCAGTACTCACGGCCCCTCATCCGAGGGCCCCACTGCGAAGCAATGAGGGAAGGGGGGTCGCTCCCCCCGGCATCCAAGCTCGTGTTCTCGAACACGAGGCCCCGACCATTCCCTGGCAAGCTCGGAACGCCGGTTCGATTCCGGTCACCCGCTCCAAGTCCTTGTCCGCCATTGCGAAGCAATGGGGGAAGGTACCGCCGCCGGAGCGAAGCGGAGGCGGGGGTAGGGGGGTCGGTCCCACCAGGCAGCGAGCGCGCGACCGTTCCGGTGGCGAGTGGCTGCCCGGTGCTAGTCGATCGGGCGGCGGCGCTTCGACGAGATGACGCCCGTGTTGAAGCCGGCCAGGTTGAGCCGGCCCGAGAACCGGGCGTGCTCGATCTTCAGACAGCGGTCCTGCACCACCAGCAACCCGGCGTCGACCGCCTTCTGCGCCGCCTCGTCGTGCCGCAGCCCGAGCTGCAGCCAGAGGACCTTGGCACCCACCGCGATCGCCTCGTCCGCCACCTCCGGGATGGCGTCGTGACGGCGGAACACGTCCACGATGTCCGGGACCTCGGGCAGGTCGTGGAGGCTGGCGTACGACTTCATCTCCAGGACCTCGTCGTACATGGGGTTGACCATGTAGATCCGAAAGTTGGTGCGGATCAGGTAGGAGGCGACGAAGTTCGACGACCGGAGGGGGTTGTTGGACACGCCCACGAGGGCGACCGATCGGGAGTTCTGGATGATCCTCAGACGCTCCTGCGCCGAGGCGTCCGGCACCTTGCTCACTTCGATCCCTCCAGAGCCCGGTCGAAGTCCCTGATGACGTCGTCGATGGTCTCGAGGCCGACGGAGACCCGGATCATGTCGTCCCCGATCCCCATCGCCTCGCGGCGTTCCCTCGGGACCTGCTGGTGGGTCGTCGACGCCGGATGGATCACCAGCGTCTTGGCATCGCCCACGTTCGCCAGGTGCGACGCGATCTCCACGCCCTCGATGAACCTCACGCCGGCCTCGTAGCCGCCCTCGATCCCGAAGCTGAACACCGCGCCGGGGCCCGCCGGCATGTACTTCTGCGCCAGGGGCGTCCACGGGTTGTCGGGGAAGATCGGGTACCGGACCCACTTCACCCGCGGGTGCTCGGAGAGGAACTCGGCGAGCCGGCGCGCGTTGGCGACGTGCCGCTCCATCCGCAGCGAGAGCGTCTCCAGCCCGACGAGGAGCTGGAATGCGTTGAACGGGGACATGGCCGCGCCGATGTCGCGCATGACTTCCGTGCGGGCCCTCATCAGGTAGGCGTATTCGCGGAAGTTCTCCCAGAAGATCAGCCCGTGATACGAGGGTGACGGGTCGGTGATCAGGGGGAACTTCCCGTTGTCGTAGGGAAAGCGACCCGACTCGACGATCACTCCACCCAGCACGGTGCCATGTCCGCCGATGAACTTGGTGGCCGAATGGACGACGATGTCGGCGCCCCATTCGAAGGGACGGCACAAGTAAGGGGTGGCGAAAGTGCTGTCCACCATGAGCGGGATGCCGTGGGCATTGGCCATCTTCGCGTAGAGCTCGACGTCCATGACCACGCCGCTCGGGTTGGCGATGATCTCGCCGAAGATCAGCTTGGTCTCCGGCCGGATCGCCGCCTCCACCTCGTCCGGGTCGGCGAGGTCGACGAAGGTGACGTCGACGCCGAGACGTCGCAGCGTCACGTCGAGCTGCATGTAGGTGCCGCCGTAGAGGGCGTTGGACGACACGATGTGATCCCCCGCCTGGACGAGCGTGAGGAAGGCGATCAACTGGGCGGATTTGCCCGAAGCAGCCGCCAGCGCACCCAGGCCCCCTTCCAACGCTGCCATGCGCTCTTCGAAGGCCGCATTGGTCGGGTTGGAGAGACGGGAATAGATGTTGCCGAAAGTCTGCAAGGCGAAGAGATCCGCCGCGTGTTGCACGTCCTCGAAGACGTACGAAGTGGTGGCGTATATCGGCATGGCGCGGGCGCCCGTCTCCGGGTCCGGCCGCTGGCCGGCGTGGATCGCCCTGGTGTCGAACCCGTACTCCTCGCTGACTGACATGGGCCTGCGACCTTAGCGCAGGGTCCCGCGGCGTCGGACGGGCATGGTCTTGACGACCTCGGTTCCGGATGCTGTAGTGGAGACACGAACGCGCTCATCAAGAGCGGTGGAGGGACAGGCCCTGTGAAGCCGCGGCAACCGGGAAACCGGTGCCAATGCCTGATCGATGAGTAACTGCTGACGGCGGTGACCCCGCTCGAGGCGCTCAGAGAGCGCGTGCGAGAAGGAGGACACCATGGCCAACAAGTCAGCGATCCACACCCACCCCACCCAGCCGGGCACCCGCCGGTGCATGCGCGCCTGCATGTGTGCCATGGCGTGTCTCCGCTCCCGGGTGGCAAGACCCACCGTCTAGAAGCCGCCACCACCCGGGAGCACCAGGGCAGCAACGCCTTCCGGCGTGCTTCGTCGACCCATTTCCGCAACAACCACGAAGGAGACACACCATGACCACAACCCAGACCCCTCCCGTCGACAACGGAGTCAACGTCGGCGCCTTGCTCGACGCTCGGGTTGCCCTGAGCGGGAACCCCGAGCTGGCCAGGTTCACCTGGAAGGCCACCACCGAGTGGATCAACGGCACCCACAGCCTGGGCACCGTCGAGGGCTTCCGCGGCCTGGGCGGTGAGCACAAGCACCGCTCCACCTTCACCTTCGAGGCCGACCACCCGGAGGTGTTCGCCGCCGAAGACCTGGGTGCCACGCCCGTCGAGATCGTCCTCGCCGGCCTGGGCGCCTGCCTCACCGCCGGCGTCGCCAGCGTCGCCCAGAACCGAGGCATCCAGCTGCGCTCGGTGAAGGCCACCATTGAGGGCGACCACGACATCCTCGGGATCCTCGGAGCCGACCCCGACGTCCGCAACGGGTTCAACCAGGTCCGGGTGACCTTCGAGATCGACGCCGATGCCTCCCGCGCCGACATCGAGGCGCTGGTGGCCCAGTCGCAGAAGCGGTCAGCGGTCTTCGATGCGCTGACCAACCCGACCCAGGTCGTCGTCACCGTCGCCTGATGCTCCCCGCATCCCGAATCCCCGTCGTCGTCATCGGGGCCGGTCATGCCGGCCTGGCCGCCAGCTGGTTCCTCACCCGGGAGGGAGTGGAGCATGTCGTGTTCGAGCGCGGCGAGGTGGCCAACTCGTGGCTGACCGAGCGGTGGGAGTCGATGCGGCTCCTCACCCCCAACTGGCAGACCCGCCTCCCCGGCATGGCGTACGACGGGGATGACCGGGACGGGTACGCGACCGCCGTCGAGGTCGCCGGGTTCGTGAAGCGGTACGCCGAGTCGTTCGGCGCACCGGTGATCACCGGCAGCCCGGTGGAGTCGGTGACGGCCGCGGGTGATGGCTACGAGGTGGTCACGCCGCGGCACCGCTGGCAGGCGCGGGTGGTGGTGATCGCCACCGGCGCCTGCAACCAGCCGAAGCTCCCCGATCTCAGGGCTCCCCTGCAGCAGATATCGACCATCCACTACCGCGCACCGGAGCAGGTCGAGGCCGAAGGGGTGCTGGTGGTCGGGGCATCGGCGTCCGGCGTCCAGATCGCGGAGGAGCTGGCTTCGGCCGGGCGACGGGTGACGCTGGCCGTCGGCAACCACGTCCGCATGCCGCGGACCTACCGGGGCAGGGACGTGCAGTGGTGGATGGAGCGCTCCGGACTGCTCGACGATCGGTACGACGAGGTCGACGACATCGTCAGGGCACGGCGGGTCCCGTCGCCCCAGCTCATCGGCACCCCCGAGCGGCGGAGCATCGGGCTCAACGAGCTCGCCTCCATCGGGGTCCGCATCGTGGGCCGTCTCGTCGGGCTCGACGAGCGGCGCGCCGTGTTCTCCGGGTCGTTGGCCAACATGTGCCAGCTCGCCGACCTGAAGCAGAACCGGATGCTCGACACGTTCGACGCCTGGGCACGGGATGCAGGCGTCGACGGGGAGGTGGACGACCCCCACCGCCCGGAGCCGACCCGTGTGGACCCCAACCCACCGCTGGGCCTCGACCTGGAGAAGGAGGGCATCGGGGCGGTCGTGTGGGCGACCGGCTACCGGTCGGACCACAGCTGGCTGCACCTGCCTGTGTTCGACCGCAAGGGGGAGCTGATCCACGACGGAGGGATCGTCACCGGAGCCCCGGGCGTCTACCGCCTGGGCCTGACGTTCCTCCGCCGGCGGAAGTCTTCGTTCATCTGCGGCATCGAGGACGACGCCGCGGACATCACGGCGCACCTCCTGTCGTACCTGCAGGCGGTAGCCAGAAAGGGGGCTTGATGCCGATCGTCGCCGGATCCACGCTCCCCGCCATCGAGGAGGTGGCACGCGAGGGAGTACCGACCGTCGCCCCCGGCGAGACCACGGGGCGGGTCGTCAGGGTGGGCCTGCTCAACCTGATGCCGGACGCGGCCCTGCGGGCCACCGACCGGCAGTGGCTGCGGGTCCTCGCCCACCCCGACGTGGAGGTGGAGGTCCGCCCGTTCACCGTCGCCGCGGAGGCCCGGGGCGACGAGGCGCGGACGCACATCGCCGCCCACTACTCCACCTTCGAGGAGGTCCGCCGCGACGGGCTCGACGCGCTGGTGGTCACCGGGGCCAACCCGGCGCGGCCGCTGCTCGCGGAAGAGCCCTTCTGGCCCGGGCTGGTCGAGGTGCTGGAGTGGGCGGAGCGGGAGACCCGGTCCGTCCTGTGCAGCTGCCTCGCCACGCATGCGGTGATGGAGCACCGTTTCGGGACCAGGAGGGAGCGGCTCCCGCGGAAGATGTGGGGCTGGTTCTCCCACCGTCCCACGGCGGCGGACCCTCTGGTCGAAGGCGTGGAGCCGGGGCTCGTGGTGCCGCACTCCCGGTGGTACGACATCCCCGCGGAGCGCTTCACCGGGGCCGGGGCGAAGGTGCTGGTCTACAGCGACGAGGCGGGGACCCTCCTCGCCACGGCGGCCGACGGGTTCTACGTGTTCCTCCAGGGCCACATCGAGTACGACGTGGTGAGCATCGCCAAGGAGTACCAGCGGGAGATCGACCGCTACCTGGCCGGCGAGGAGGACGCCCTGCCGCCCTATCCCGTCGCCTACTTCCCGGAGGACGCCATCCCCGCACTGGAGGAACACCGCCGCCTGGTGCGGGCTGCCCGCGAACGGGGCGCGGCGCCTCCGGACACGAGGGCCGACGAGTTCGTGGACGGCCTCCAGCCGGTCTGGGCTGGGGCGGCGCGCACGCTGGTCGGAAACTGGCTGGCCGGGATCACCGCGCCATCGCGGGCCGGCTGAGCCTCAGCGGTCGAAGTTCTCGTAGTACCGGGACGGGGTCGGCCCGACCTGCCCGCTGTACTTGCTCCCCAGCGCGGTCGACCCGTACGGCCTCTCCGCCGGCGAGGTCATCTGGAAGATCGACAGCTGGCCGATCCGCATCCTCGGGTAGATGGTGATGGGCAGGTTGGCCACGTTGGACAGCTCCAGCGTCAGGTAGCCGTTGAAGCCCGGATCCACATAGCCGGCGGTGGAGTGGATCAGGAGGCCGAGCCGACCCAGCGACGACTTCCCCTCGAGGCGTCCCACCACGTCGTCGGGCAGCGCCACCCGCTCCAGGGTCGTGCCCAGCACGAACTCGCCGGGATGGAGGATGAACGGCTCGTCCTCGGACACCTCGATCAGCTCCGTGAGGTCGTCCATCCGCTTCTTGACGTCGATGAACGGGTACCGGCTGTTGGCGAACACCCGGAACTGGCTGCCCACCCGGAGGTCGATCGAAGAGGGCTGCACCGAGTCGGGGTCGAACGGCTCGATCACGAGCCGCCCCTCGTCGATCAGCTTCCTCAGGTCACGGTCCGAGAAGATCATCCCCTGCTCCTCACATCACGTCGCGGCCCAGGTTGGCGAACCTGGTGAACTCGGGCTGGAAGGTGAGCTGCACCACGCCCTGCGGACCGGAACGGTGCTTGGCAATGTGGATCTCGGCGATGCCCCTGCTCTCCACGTCCTCGGGGTGGTAGTAGTCGTGACGGTAGATGAACATCACGATGTCGGCGTCCTGCTCGATGGCGCCGGACTCACGGAGGTCGGCGAGGCGGGGCCGCTTGTCCTCCCTCTGCTCCAGCGACCGGTTGAGCTGGGAGACCGCGATGATCGGGACCTCGAGCTCACGCGCCAGGTTCTTCAGGCCACGGGTGATCTCCGAGATCTCCTGCTGGCGGTTCTCCTTGGAGGAAGCCTGCATCAGCTGGAGGTAGTCGATCACGACCAGCGAGAGGCCCTGCTTCCGCTTGAGACGCCGGCACTTGGCCCGGACGTCGGTGACCGAGACGATCGGGGAGTCGTCGATGAAGATCGGCGCCTGGTAGAGCTTCCCGGCGGCGTCTACCACCCGGGGCCAGAGGTCGCCGAGTTGGCCGTTCTGCAACTTGCGGGAGTCGACCTTGGCCACCGACGAGAGGATGCGCTGCACCAGCTCCTCCCGGGACATCTCCAGGGAGAAGATGGCCACCGGCTCGCTCTTCATCGCGGCGTGGGTGGCGATGCCCAGGGCGAACGAGGACTTCCCCATGCCGGGACGGGCCGCCACCACGACGAGGTTGGCGGGGCGGAGACCCGGGACGAGCTTGTCGAGGTCGACGAAGCCGGTGGGCAGGCCGATGACCTCCGACCCCCGCTGCTCCAGGAGCTCGATCTGCTCCAGGACCTCGCTGAACATCGGGCCGATCTCCTGGAGGCTCTGGGAGGCGCGGCGCTCCGCCACGCCCAGCACCGCCTGCTCGGCCCGGTCCACCACCGAGGTGATGTCCTCGTCGATGTCGAAGGCGTAGTCGGTGATCACGGCGCCGGCCCGGATCAGCTCCCGGCGCTTGGCGTGCTCCTCGACGATGCCCGCGTAGTAGGCGATGTTCGAAGTGGACGGGACGATGTCGACCAGCCGGGTCAGGTAGGTGACGCCGCCGATCTTCTCCAGCTCGCCGCGGCGGCGCAGCTCCTCGGCGACGGTGACGGCGTCGATCGGCTGGTTGCGGTTGAACAGGTCACGGACGGCCTCGAAGATCGCCTGGTGGGCCGGGACGTAGAAGTCCTCCGGATGGATCCGGTCCATGACCTCGTTGACGGCCTCCTCGGAGAGCAGGACCGCACCGATGACCGACTCCTCTGCCTCCCGGGAGTGGGGCGGGTTGCGGTATCCCGGCCGCATCTCGGTCTGCTGTGTCGTCATCACCCTCCAAGAAAATCTTCACCTGTGACAGATTCGTCCTGCCCAGAACGCGCAAAACCCGCCGGAAGGGGAAGTGCTCCTCTGCCAGCGGGGAAGCGTTGGCAAGTTAGACCATCGCGTCGGGAACCCGAAACGGGAACGCTCCGAACTTTTCGCGTTGGGCCCGGGTCGCGAAATTCAGCGCTGGATGGCGAGGCCCTGGACGGCGGTGAGGCCCGCCGACGGACCGCTCCGCCCGGTTGCTCCCCCCACCTCGCCAACCGCTCCGCGGGGGAAGAAGAGAGAGCCCCCGCCCGGAAGGGCGGGGGCTGAATCCACTTAGCGGACTTCGGATCAGGCCGGGATCACGTCGAGGGTGATCGGGAACTCCACCTCCGGGTGGAGCTTGATGATCACCTCGTGGAGACCGATCTCCTTGATCGGCTTCTCCACCACCACCTGGTTCCGCTCCAGCTCGACGCCGGTGAACCGGTTGATGCCCTCGATGACGTCCGACACGCTCACCGAGCCGTACAGCTGGCCCTCGTCGCCGGCGTGGGCGGCGATCACCACACGCGTGCCGGCGAGCTGCTGGGCCACGCCCTCGGCGGCGCGGCGGGCCTTCTCCTCGGCCTCGACGCGGGCCTGACGGATCTTCTCGGCCGCCTCCAGGGCGCCCGGGTTGGCCTCGATGGCGAACTTCTTGGGCAGCAGGTAGTTGCGGGCGTAGCCCTTGGCCACCTCCACCACGTCACCCTTCTTGCCGAGCGAAGGGACGTCCTTGGTCAGTATGAGCTTCATCGTCCACTGATGTACGGGAGGAGGGCCATCTCACGGGCGTTCTTGATCGCCCGGGCCACCTTCCGCTGGCACTTGGGGCACAAGCCGGTGACGCGACGGCCCCGGATCTTGGCACGGTCGGACATGTACTTGCGGAGGGACGCGGCGTCCTTCCAGTCGACGGTCCCTCCCTCGGCGCAGACGGGGCAGGGCCTGCTCTTCGCCGCGCGACGCGGCTCCTGGCGGCGGCCCCGGGACGGCGCCGGGTTGCGGTTGTTCTTACGAGCCACTCTCTCTCACACTCCTAGAACGGGGCCTCGTCGGGCCCGTAGTCGTCACGGGGGATCGGGGCCGGGGCCGGGCCGCCCGCAGGACGGCTCGCCCAGTCGTCGCTCCGCTGGGTCTTGTTGACCGTGGCGGTGGCCCAGCGCAGCGACGGGCCGATCTCGTCGATCGCGATCTCGACGGTGGAACGCTTCTCCCCCTCGGGGGTCTCCCACGACCGCTGCTCGAGCCGGCCCACGACGATGACACGGTGCCCCTTCTGCAGCGACTCGGCCGCGGTCTCGGCCTGCTCCCTCCAGAGGGTGCCGCTGAAGAAGCTCGTGTCCTCCTGCCACTCGCCGGACTGGTCACGCCAGCGACGGTTCACCGCGAGGCGGATCCTCGCCATGGCCACACCCGACGGGGTGAAGCGGAGCTCCGGATCCTCGACCAGGTTCCCGATCAGGGTCACGTTGTTGGACATTGGGTTCTCCTCGCTCGTCCCTCGTACCGACTATGCCGGAACGCAGGGACGATTTCCACTGGTCTCAGTCGTCGATCCGGACGATCTTGTGCCTCACGACCTGGTCGGAGAGGAACAGCATCCGGTCGAGGGCGGCCACGATCTCGGGCGTGCCCTTGAACGAGATGACGCTGTAGTACCCCTCGCTCAGGTGGTCGATCTCGTAGGCGAAGCGGCGCTTCCCCCACAGATCTCGCTCGAGCGTCTCGGCACCGGCGCCGGCGAGCTGCTCTTCGATCGCCTGCACCGCCTTGGCGACCTCGTCCTCGGCCAGGTCAGGCCGATGGATGGTCATGACTTCGTAATCGCGCATGTCACCTCCTGTGGACATCCTTCTGGACGGCTCCGTTCATCGGAGCAGGGGTTCGTTCGGCGACGGCGCGTGACGTCGCCTTCGGTTGTCCCACGGATAGTATCCGCAACCGGGGCGTTCAGCCAGCGGAGAGGGCCGCCCCGACGGGAAGGTCCCGCTCCCCGGCGGGGGTCTCCAGCGCCCGCAGCACCTCCCCCGGCGACGGGTACAGGGGGCACGGCACCGCGGTGCAGGGGGTCATCGTGTCCGAGCCCACCAGCCGGAGCCCGGCGTCGAACCACCAGATGTCCAGGGGGATGAGGGTGTCCTCCATGTGGAAGACCCGCTCGCCGGGCTCGGGCCAGGCGAAGAGCATCCCGTCGATCCCGTCCGGCAGCCCGTCGACCCCCTGGAGGCCGCGGGACCGCTCGTCGGGCGTGTCCGCGACCCAGACGCGGAGGGTCTCGTCGCCGACCCGGATGGTGACGGTCTCCACCCCCTCGGGAGCTTCGACCTCCTGGCCGGCGCAGCCGGCGGCCAGCAACGCCAGCGCCATGCCAGCGAGGATCAGCCTGCGGATCCGAACCCCCGGAGCAGCTCGGCGGCCACCTCGTCGGAGAGGTGGTAGCTCTCGGCGTCGCTCGGGAACTCCCCGGACTCCACGTCGGCCTTGAACCGCTTCAGCGCCTCGACCGCCTCGTCGGCGAGGGATGCGTAGGGGCGCACGAACTTCGGGTAGCGGCCGGAGCCGAGGCCGAGGACGTCGTGGAAGACCAGGACCTGGCCGTCGCAGTCGGGGCCGGCGCCGATGCCGATGGTGGGCACTCCCACCTCCTTGGTGATGAGCTGGCCGAGCATGTCGGGCACGCCCTCGATGACGATGGCGAAGACGCCGGCCTCGGCGAGGGCGCGGGCGTCCTCGATCATCTCGCGGGCGGCCTCCACTGCCCTGCCCTGCACCTTGAAGCCCCCCATGGCGTGGACCGACTGAGGGGTCAGGCCCACATGGCCCATGACGGGGATCTCGGCGTCGAGGATCGCCTGGATCACGGGGATCCGCTTCCGGCCGCCCTCGACCTTCACGGCCTCGGCCCCACCCTCGCGGACCAGGCGGCCCGCGTTGCGGACGGCGTCCTCGGGCCCGAGGTGGAAGGTGAGCCAGGGCATGTCGGTGACGACCAGGGCCTTCGGCCGGGCGCGCTTCACGGCCCGGGTGTGGATGATCATCTCCTCGAGACCGATCTCCAGCGTGGTCTCCATGCCGTGGACCACATTGGCGACCGAGTCGCCCACCAGGATGATGTCGATTCCGGCGCGGTCGGCGACGACGGCGCCCGGATAGTCATATGCGGTGACCATGGTGATCCGGGTCCCGCCCTTGCGGGCGCGGATCCCGGGGACCGTCACCTTCTCTTCGGCCATGGGTGAAGGGTACCCACCGGCGTCGCCTGCGTTCTCCCGGTTCGCGGTTAGGTTGCCCCCGTGAGAGCAAGGACCGTGGCCCTCGTCGTCCTCCTGGTCGCGGGCTGCTCCACAGCCGTCACCGGGGACACCGACGCCGCACTCGAGGAGGCGACGACCACCACCGCGGCGCCCACGACCACCACGACGACCATCCCTCCGACCACCACGACCACCCTCGTCCCCCACGACGGCCTCACCGCGGCGGAGCGGGTGCTGGTGCCGCTGCACACGATCGGAGGCGACATCTCCCCCAAGTCGGTGGTCGCCTCCCAGACGGGCCGGTTCGTGGCCCAGAACATGATGTACCGGCACACCATCACGGTCTACGACCGGGACTTCCAGCTCCTCGCCACCATCGACGACCAGGTGCGGCCATCGGACTTCGGTCATGCCGGGTTCGACACCGAGCTGCGCGGGTCGCCCGTGGAGGCGGCGTTCCTCTCCGACGGGTCCAAGGCCTACGTCTCCAACTACGAGATGTACGGCGGCGGGCTCACCACCGCCATGGACGACGGCTGCAACCAGGGGAACTGGCCGGACAGCTTCGTCTACCGGATCGACATGGAAAGCCTGGTGATCGACCAGCTGATCCGGGTCGGGTCGGTCCCCAAGTTCCTCTCGGTGACCCCGGACGACTCCCGGCTGCTGGTGGCCAACTGGTGCGAGTTCGACGTCAGCGTGGTCGACCTGCCCGGCGGGACCGAGGTGGCCCGGGTGCCCGTGGGGAGGCACCCCAGGGGGATCGCGGTCAGCCCCGACTCACGCACGGCCTACGTGGCGGTGATGGGGTCCACGCGGATCGCCGTGATCGACATGGCGACGCTCGACGTGTCCTACCTGGAGGGCATCGGACGCGGCCCGCGTCACCTCGTGATGGGTCCGGAGGGTTCGTACCTGTACGCCAGTCTCAACGCCGAGGGCCGGCTGACGAAGATCGATCTGCCGACCGGGGAGGTCGTGGCGAAGGTGGCCACCGGGTCGGCGCCCCGGAGCATGGAGATCAGCGACGACGGCACCGCCCTCTACGTCGTCAACTACAACTCCAACACCCTGAGCGTGGTGCGGACCGAAGACATGAAGGAGATCGCGGAGCACCGCACCAACCTCCGCCCGATCGGGGTCGCCTACGACGCGCCGACACGCCAGGTGTGGGTGGCCAACTACTCGGGGACGATCCAGGTGTTCCAGGCGACGGCGCCCTAGGCGCCCCCTCCCCTCGATGGGGGAGGGGCCCCGGATCACAGGCGCGACCGGATCCAGGCGATGTCGGCAGCCTGGTCGTCGGAGCCCCCCGGGGTCTCCACCACCACCGGGGCGTTCGCCTCCCGGACCACCTGCACGAGGTCGTCGGGCGGGATCTGCCCCTTCCCCAGGTTCTCGTGACGGTCCCGGCGCGAGTCGAAGGGGTCCTTGGAGTCGTTGAGGTGGACCAGGTCGATGCGGCCGGTCGCCTCCAGCACCCGCGGCACCAGCTCGTCGAACGGCTCGCCTCCCGCCCACGCGTGGCAGGTGTCGAGCACGAAGCCCACGCCGAACTCCCCGATCTCCTGCCACAGCCGGGCCAGCCACTCCACCCGCCGGGCCACTGCCTTGTCGCCGCCGGCGGTGTTCTCGATGAGGACCTGGACCTCCGTGTCCAGCTGCTCCAGGGCCTTGCGCCACCGGACGATCCCCTCCTCCTGGGGGCTGTCGCCGGTGACGTGCCCGCCGTGCACCACCACCGCACGCGCACCGATCCCGGCGGCGGCGTCGCAGGTCTCCTGGAGGATGCGGCGGCTCGGCACGCGCACCTTGTTGTCGCTCGCGCAGACGTTGATCAGGTACGGGGCATGGACGTAGATGGGGAGCCCGGATGCCTTCAGGTCGGCGGCGTCGGCCCGCGGCACCGGCTTTCGCCAGCTCTGCGGGTTGGACAGGAAGATCTGGACGAGGTCCGCCTCGCGGATCCGCGCCTCGTCGAGGGGGTTGGACGACGGCGTGTGGGCTCCGACCTGGATCATTCCTCCTCCAGGGCCGCCTCCACCCGGACGGCCTCGGTCACGGCGTAACGGGAGAGCTCCTCGGCGATGGCCCACGGGTTGCCGTGCCAGTCCTGCGTGAGCACGCCGATGGTGCGGTCGCCGATCCACCGCGCCCCCCACGGGTTCCGCGGCAGGACGGCCGGGTCATCCACCTCGACGGCCAGAAGCTTCAGTGGCTGGCCCTCGTCGTCGACCGTCCGGGCCGTGATGCCGACGACGTGCGCCCACGGGATCTCGGTGTGGGGCCGGCCCGGGCCGGACAGCTTGATCCGCAGGGCCCGGGGGCTCGCCTCGACCACGACGGTGGGGACGAACAGCTCCTTGAGCCCCCAGATGACGAGGAAGACGCCGAAGGCGAGCATCGCCCAAGCCCAGATCTCGTCCCGGGGCTCGAAGATCTGGGTCTCGTTGGGCGGGAAGAGCTTCGCGCGCAGCATGTCGGTGAGGCGACGGCTGGTGACCACGTCCAGGCCCAGCACCATCAGCGGGATCCCCGCCATGGCGAGGAGCCACATCCGGAACGACGAGCGGCGGACCTCGACCCTCACTCATCCACCCCGAGGGCGGCCGTGTCGAACACGGCGGTGAACGGGATCCCCGCCTCTTCGAAGCGGGCCGCCGCGGCGCCCCCGGAGCGGGCGACCAGGGCGACCACCTGGGCCACCTCGATCCCCTCGGCGCGGAGCGCCTCCACCGCCCCCCTTGCCGCGGGCCCCGTGGTCCGGGTTGCCCTCAGGAACCAAGAGGGGGTG
>QGUS01000246.1 GCA_003242515.1 Actinomycetota bacterium | reverse complement strand
CCGAGGGGTTGGGCGGCCCCCGGGGCGTATCCCCCGGGTTGGGTTCCTTGGGGAGGCCCGTTTGATTACCGTTTTTCCGGGGGACGAGGGGGTCCCGCCCGGCACGGGGCTCGTCGACCACTGCCCGGACTGCTACGGCCGCTTCGACATCGTCTGGGACGGGGAGTGACCGCCGGGCCGCGGCCGGGCGGAACCACCCGACTGCCCCCGTCGCCCCGACGGGGCACTGACGGGGTCACTCCAGCCGGAACCGCCCCGGGTCCAGCCCCCAGCGGTCGCAGAACGCCTCCAGCCGGGGCATGTCCGGGCCCTTCCACTCCAGGTCGGACAGCTCCTCGGTGATCGGGACGTCGAGACGCAGCGTCGCCAGTTCCCGGTACAGGAACGCGGCGTCGAGGTTCCCGGCGAGCGACGCGGCGAGCTTCTCCGCCCCGCGCACCTGGACGTCCCACTCCGACGCATCCAGCGGGATCATCTCGATCCGCCCGTAGCGCGCCAGGACGGCCGCCGCCGACTTCGCTCCCCAGCCCGGGATCCCGGGGATGCCGTCGGCCGTGTCACCCACCAGCGCCAGGTAGTCGGGGATCGACTCCGGTCCGCCGCCGAACTTCTCACGGACCCCATCCTCGTCGACGATCTTCTGCTCCCGGCGGTTGTAGAGGACGATCCGGTCGCCGAGCACCACCTGGCACAGGTCCTTGTCCGGGGTGCAGATGACGACCTGCTCCACTTCCTCCACCCACCTCACCGCGGCGGTCCCGATGGCGTCGTCGGCCTCGAACTCGACGTTGCGCCACACGACGACACCGAGGGCCTCCAGCGCGTCCTCCACGATGGGGAACTGCGCCTTCAGGTCGGGGTCCACCCCCTCGCCGGTCTTGTACTCGGGGAAGAGGTCGTTGCGGAACGACTCGATGACGGTGTCGAAGCTGGCGGCCAGGTGGGTGACCCCGGGCTCGCGCAACAGCGCCAGCGTCGAGTCCATCACCCCCACCGTCGCCTTGAGGTCGATGCCGTCGGGCCCGGTGATCGTGTCCCGGCGGCCGTAGTGGGCGCGGAACAGCTCGTAGGTACCATCGAGCAGGTGGAGCCGCACCGCGACGATCCTACGACCTCCGATCAGGACCCGTGGCGTCGGGCCGGTGACGAGCTGGGCGAGCTGGGCCGACGGCTGCGCGAGCTCTACCGCACCGCATCCGACGGCAGCGGTCCCTCCGAGGACGAGATCAAGGACGCCTTCGGCATCCTCGTCGGTGCCTGGAACCAGGTCGCCTCGACGCTGGGCAACGCCCTCCGCGACCCCGAGGTGAGGGCTCACGTCCGCTCGGCGGTGGGGTCGCTCGCCGAGGCGGTCGGGGCCACCCTTTCGGGCCTGGCCGACGAGCTGTCGCAGGACGATCCCGCCGGGGAGGAGGAGGAGTGAGGCCCCTCATCACCGTCGCGGAGCTGGCCGACCGGCTCGGCGAGGTCCGGCTGTGCGACGTCCGCTGGTCGCTCGCCGACCCCGACGGAGGGCACGACGCATACCTGGCGGGTCACATCCCCGGGGCGGTGTTCGTCGACCTCGACTGCGACCTGGCGGCTCCCCCGTCGCTGGCCGGCCGGCATCCGCTCCCCGACCCCGCCGACTTCGCCGCCACCCTGGGCCGTGCCGGGATCACACCGGACACTCATGTCGTCGCCTACGACGACGCCGGCGGGTCCGTGGCGGCACGGCTGTGGTGGATGCTCCGGTCCATCGGCCACGCGAGGGTCCAGGTGCTCGACGGCGGCTACCAGGCCTGGGTCGGGTCCGGCCGACCCACCGAGACGGGGGAGGTGACGGCCGAGCCCGCCACCTACCCGGCGCCAGACGGCTTCACAGGCGTGGTCAGGATGGACGAGCTCGAGGGCCGCCTGCTGGTCGACGCACGCATCCCCGAGCGGTACCGGGGCGAGATCGAGCCCGTCGACCCGAAGGCCGGGCACATCCCGGATGCGATCAACCTCCCGTACCCCGGCAACCTCGACCCGAGCGGCCGGTTCCTCCCGCCGGAGGACCTGAGGCGGCGGTTCGAGGACCTCGACGACCCGGTCGTCTACTGCGGCTCCGGGACCAACGCCTGCCACCTCGCACTGGCCATGGAGGTGGCCGGGCTCGGCATGCCCGACGTGTACGTGGGCTCGTTCTCCGAATGGTCCCGGCGCGACATGCCCGTCGAGACCGGCCCATGAGCATCGAGGAGCGCATCCACCGCGCCATCGAGTCGTCCGACGTCGACGACCTGCTGCGGATCGTCGACGGCCTCGTCGAGTCCCGCGACTGGGACGCCCTGGTTGGGCTGCGGCACCGCTGCCAGGAGGCGGTGACCCGGGGCCGTCAGCTGTGGGGCGTCGACGAGCACATCCGTTACCGCCTCGCCCTGCACGCCCCCGGGAGGTGGGCGGGGCCGGTGGTCTGCGAGGGGCCGGCGAGGTTCGCACTCGGCCCGCTCGCCGAGGTGGCCGCCTCGACCAAGACGTGGCGCGAGCTGGAGCCGCACCTGGAGCCCGGCCCGGAACGGCTCACAGTCGCCGCGGAGCGGGTGGTGCGGGGGGAGTCGGGGACGGGCCCGATCGCCGACCTCCCCGACGCGCTCCAGCCGTGGGAGCCCGCATACCTGACCCCCACCTACCACCCTGACCGGATCGACGACCCGGCACCCGGCCTCCCCGAGGTGGAGCCTGCCGACCTGCCCGGGGAGGCAGAGGTGCTCTCCGACCCGGAGTCCGAGGAGGCGCTGGCCGCACTGGTCCAGCCGTGGACCCAGGAGTCGAACGGCCGGTGCCAGGTGGTCACCGTCGAGGGCGGCATCGCCGAAGCGGTGGCCGGCCTCGGTCTCTCCCGGGCCCGCCTGGCCAGGATCTCCCCTGCGGACGCCCTGCTGTGGATGGCGTGGGCGGGGGCGTCCGGCGGGGCGCACGGCAGGCGGCGCGGCGCCGCCGCTGGCCGTTACGGGGCCTGGTGGACGGTGGCGACGCTGTGCGACCTGGACTGGCCGGCCGAGCCCGACCTGGTCGGGGCGGAGGTCGGCCGGCTCGAGTGGGCCTGGTTCGACGACGGCGCCCCGGGGACCGGCTGGCAGCTCAGGCTGGCGGTCGCCGGTCCGGACGGGGGCCCGGCCCGGGCGGTGTCCGCGGTCGACTGGGCGGACGAGGCCTAGGCCACCTCGACCCCCCCGCCATGCCACCC
>QGUS01000023.1 GCA_003242515.1 Actinomycetota bacterium | reverse complement strand
CCTTTGTTTTTTCGTGGTTCATGGCTCCCCTCCCCATTGGCCAGGCTCTGGGGGAACCGGCCGCCGCCGTTCTCCACGTGCGCCTGCACCTCGTCCCTGAAGTAGTTCTTGAGGGCTATCACCGGCGAGACCGCGGACGGGCCGAGGGGGCAGATCGTGGTCTGCCGCGGCGGCCAGTTGAGGCCGACGCTGATCCCGTCGGAGACGTCGACAAGCAGGTCGAGGTCGATGGCACGGCCCCGGCCCTCCTCGATGCGGCGGAGGATCATCTCCATCCAGGTCGTGCCCTCCCGGCAGGGAGTGCACTGGCCGCAGGACTCGTGGGCGTAGAAGCGGACCACCCGCTCCGCCGCCCGCACCATGCAGGTGTCGGAGTCCATGACGATCACGGCGCCGGAGCCGATCATCGAGCCCGCCGCCGCCACGTCGTCCTTGGTGATCGGCAGGTCGAGGTGCTGCTCCGGCACGAACCAGGGGGCCGAGGCGCCGCCGGGGATCCACGCCTTGAGCTCGCGGTCGTCGGGGATGCCACCGCCGATCTCGTAGATCAGCTCGCGCCAGGTGATCCCGTGGAAGACCTCGTAGTTGCCGGGCCGGCGGACGTGGCCCGACAGGGACATCATGAAGGTCCCGGTGTCCGGCGCCGGGGACAGCTGCGAGTACTGCTCCGCCCCCAGGGCGAGGACGTGGGACAGGTTGGAGATCGTCTCCACGTTGTTGACGATCGTGGGCTTCATGTAGAGGCCCTTGGCCGCCGGGAAGTAGGGCGGCTTGAGGCGGGGCTCGCCACGCCGGCCCTCCAGCGAGTTGAGCAGGGCGGTCTCCTCGCCGCAGATGTAGGCGCCGGCGCCGAGATGGACCGTCACCTCGAGGTCGTAGTCGGTCCCGAAGATGCCCTTGCCGAGGAAGCCCCGCTCGTAGGCCTCCTCCACGGCCCGCTCGAGACGCCGGGCCGGCTTCGGGTACTCGCCCCGGATGTACACGAAGGCGTGGTGCACCTCGTTGGCGAAGGCGGCGATGATGATCCCCTCCACCACCTGGTGCGGGTCGCGCTCGAGGAGCTGCCGGTCCTTGAAGGTGCCGGGCTCGGACTCGTCGCCGTTGACCACCAGGTAGGCAGGACGCTCCGGGGCGAGGAAGCTCCACTTGAGGCCCGTGGAGAAGGCGGCGCCACCGCGGCCCAGCAACCCGGAGTTCTTGACCTCCTCGATCAGCTGGTCGCGGTTCATGGTGGTGACCGCGCGGCGGGCCTGTTCGTAGCCGCCGGTGGCCAGGTAACGCTCGATGGTGTGGGAGTCCGCCGGGTACTCGGTCATCCGGCGGGTGAGGAGCCGGTAGGCGCTCACTCCTCACCTCCCCCGACGGTGCCCAGCGGCTGGAACGCCGGGAACGGGCCGACCGCTCCACCCTCCTCCTTGATGGCCCAGTCGAAGGAGGTGCGCCCGCCGAACAGCGTCTGCATCTCGTCGGGGTTGACCACCGCGGGACGGGCCTCCTTGAGCCAGCGCACCAGGGCCCTCCCCTTCTCCGGGGTGACGCCCTCGATCAGCTCGTAGTTGACCTGGACGGCGACGGCGCCGCCGCAGGCGCCGATGCACTCCACGTGCTCGACGCTGAGCAGTCCCTCCTCGTCGGTCTCGCCGTCCGGCACGCCCGACTCGTCCTCGATGGCGTCGAGGACGTCGTCACCGCCCGCCAGCATGCAGGAGAGGGAGGTGCAGCAGGAGATCAGGTACTTGCCCTTCTTCTCCCGCTTGTACATGGTGTAGAAGCTGGCGACCGACAGCACCTGGGCCGGGGTCAGGCCCGTCCACTCGGCGACCTCGGCCACGCCCTCGTCGGTGAGGTAGCCGTCGACGGACATGGCGAGGTACAGGAGCGGCATCACCGCCGAGCGGCGCTCGGGGTACCTGGCCAGGATGCTGCGGGCCCGCTCCTGGGTGGCTTCGTTCCAGATGCTCATCGGTCGACGTCTCCCATGACCGGGTCGAAGGATGCGATGGTGGCGATGGTGTCGGCGACGATCGAGTCGGCCATCGCGATCGGGAGCCCCTGCAGGTTGTAGAACGAGGGTGCCCGGGTGTGCATGCGGTAGGGCCTGGCACCGCCGTCGGAGACGAGGTAGCAGCCGAGCTCGCCACGCGGCGACTCGACGGCCACGTAGGTCTCCCCCGCCGGGACCCGGAAGCCTTCCGTGTACAGCTTGAAGTGGTGGATGAGGGCCTCCATGGACTCGTCGATGCGGCCCCGGGGCGGCGGGACGATCTTGGCGTCGTCGACCTTGTAGTCGCCCTTGGGCATGCTGTCCGTCACCTGCTCGACGATCTTCAGGGACTCCTCGATCTCCCTGACGCGGATCAGGTAGCGGTCGAAGACGTCACCGTTCTCGCCGGTGACGACGTCGAACTCGTACTGCTCGATGCCCGAATAGGGGAACGCCTTGCGGATGTCCCACGCCACGCCGGTGGCCCGCAGGGCCGGGCCGGTGATGCCGTAGGCGAGGGCCTCCTCCCGGGTGATCACTCCGACGCCCTTGGTGCGGGCCTGCCAGATCGGGTTGTTGGTGAGGAGGTCGTGGTAGTCGCGGACCTTCTTCGGGATGTCCTCGAGGATCCGGGCGATGTCGTCCTTCCACCCGGGCGGGAGGTCGACGGCGACACCGCCGGGGCGGATGTAGTTGTGGTTCATCCGCAGGCCGGTGGTCTTCTCGAAGAACTCGAGGATCATCTCCCGGTCGCGGAAGCCGTAGATCATCATCGAGATCGACCCGATGTCCATGCCGTTGGTGGCGAGGGCCACGAGGTGCGAGGACACCCGGTTGAGCTCGGTCATCAGGACCCTGATCGCCTGGGCCCGCGGGGGCACCTCGATGTCGAGCAGCCGCTCCACCGCCAGCGAGAACGCCAGCTCGTTGTGGAACGGCGACAGGTAGTCCATCCGGGTGACGTTGGTGGGGCCCTGGAGGTAGGACAGCGTCTCGGCGGTCTTCTCCATACCGGTGTGCAGGTAGCCGATGATCGGCTTGCAGCGCCGGACGATCTCACCTTCGAGCTCGAGCTGGAGCCGGAGCACGCCGTGCGTGGACGGGTGCTGCGGGCCCATGTTGAGGATCATCCGCTCCTCTTCGGGAGCCTCGTCGTTGAAGATGTAGTCGTCCTCGACCACCCGGCCGAGCTGCTCGTCGAGACGGCGGCCGGTCTCCTCGGCGAGGATCTCCTGGCTGCCCTCGTCGGTGGGCGTGAACTGGGGCTCCTCGGTGCCGGCCACCCAGAAGTCGACGGTGCGGGTATCGCTCATCAGACGGCCTTCGGTGAGCTCTTGAACTGGACGGGCACGGACCCGACGCCGAAGTCCTTGCGGAGGGGGTGGCCCTCCCAGTCGTCGGGCATGAGGATCCGGGTCATGTCGGGATGGCCATCGAAGCTGATCCCGAACATGTCGTAGACCTCCCGCTCGGGGAAGTTGGCGCCGGGCCACAGCGGGACCAGCGACGCCACGGTGGGGTTCTCACCCCCGGCGGTGGTGATGATCCGGAGCCGGGCCGGGATCGAGATCGAGGTCAGGTTGGCCACGACCTCGAACCGCTCGGCGCGGCTGCGGTACCAGTCGACCGCGGTGATGTCGGAGAGCAGCTCAAAGCCGGCCTCCTTCACCGCGGCGGCGAAGTCGTACCACTGCGCGTTGGGGACCCTGGCCACCCGCTGGCCGTGGGAGTCCTCCCACACCACTTCGGGGAAGCGCTCGGCTACCGGCTCGAGGGCGGCGATCACTTCTTGATCTCCCCGGACATGATCTTGTCGTGAAGCGTCAGGATGGCGTGCATGAGGCTCTGCGGCCCCGGCGGGCAGCCGGGAACATAGACGTCCACCGGGACGACCTGGTCCACGCCCTGGACGAGGGCGTAGTTGTTGAACATGCCGCCGGTGGAGGCGCAGACCCCCATGGAGATCACCCACTTGGGGTCCGGCATCTGGTCGTAGACCTGCCGGAGCACCGGGGCCATCTTCTGGCTGACACGGCCGGCCACGATCATCAGGTCGGCCTGACGGGGCGAGGCCCGGAACACTTCCATGCCGAACCGGGCGAGGTCGTAGTGGGCCGCGCCGGTGGCCATCATCTCGATGGCGCAGCAGGCCAGGCCGAACGTGGCCGGGAACATGGAGCGGGTGCGCGCCCAGTTGGCGGCCCACTCCAGCTTGGTCATCAGGAGGTTGCCGGGAGGGGTGAGTGCCATCAGGCCGCCTCCTCCTTCTCGATGTAGCGGCGGCGCTGGTGGGTGTTCCAGTCGAGGGCGCCCCGCTTCCAGACGTAGGCGAGGGTCTCGGCCACGAAGAAGGTGAAGATGAGCATCGCCGCCACGCCGTACCACCCGAGCGACGTCCAGATGGAGGCGTAGGCGAAGAAGAAGATGATCTCGACGTCGAAGACGACGAACAGCATGGCCACCAGATAGAACTTCACGGGGAACCGCTGCGACGGCTCGGTCTCCGGGACGATGCCGGACTCGTAGGGGGCGAGCTTCTCCGGTGTCGGGTTCTTGGGTGACACCAGCCGGGCGGTGAGCAGGCCCGCTCCCACGAACACCACGGCCAGGACGAGCATGACCGCGATCGGCAGATAGTCGGCCAAAGTCACGCCCCGGAGCATAGAGCCGGGGCGAGACGGTGAGTAAATCGCATACTCCCCCGGCACCCCGAGGCTCGCACCCGTCCCCCGGTGCGCGGACGCCACGGCGGTGGCGCCGGGCGCTACTTCACCGGCAGGGCCCGGACGATGCCGGACAGGGCGTCGTAGGCCCGCTCCCCGATCCCCTTCTCGTCCTCGTCGAGGAGGTTGGCCATGACCTTGAGCGTCCACTCCATGAGCGGGCGGTTCCGGAGGCCGGTGTGGGCCAGGGTCCGCATGATCGTGGGGCGGCCGATGGCCTTCACGAAGATCCGGGCCATCTTGTAGTAGAGCCCGAACTCGTCCTGCAGGTGCTGGGGGTACCGGTGGAGCAGCCCGGGGTCGTCGGCTGCGATCGCCTGGCTCACGTACCCGGCGGCGATCCGCCCCGTCTCGTAGGCGTAGGAGATGCCCTCCCCGTTCCAGGGGTTGATGGCGCCGGCGGCGTCACCGACGACGATCCAGTTGGGGCCCACTAGCGGGCCCCGGGAGAACGACATGATCAACTTGCCGCCCATCGGCTTGCCCAGCGGCTCCTCCGACAGCTCCCAGTGGTCGGGGGCGGTGGCCACGTAGTCGTCGAGCATGCGGCTGGTGTTGACGTCCTTCCAACGGGTGAATGTGGAGAGGAGGCCGACGCCGACGTTGACGGTCCCGTCGCCCAGGGGGAACACCCAGCCGTACCCGGGCATGGTGGCGCCCGTCGGGTCGCGGAGGTCGAGCTGGCTCTCCATGAACGGGTCCTTGGAGCGGGGGGACGCCCAGTAGCCGCGGGCGGCCAGGCCCAGCGGGTAGTCCTTGCGACGGGTGACGCCGATCTCCCGGCCGAACCGGTTCTGTGAGCCGTCGGCGATCACGGTGATCCGGGGGGTGACCCGCTCGGTCTCGCCGTCCGAGGCGAGGTCGACCGCCACCACCCTGCCGTCCTCGATCACCGGGGTGGCCGTGGTCCTCTGGAGGACCTTCACGCCCTCCTTCCCGGCAATGGCGGCGACCTGCTGGTCGAGGTCGCGGCGGCGGATGATCCCGCCCCAGTCGGGGAACTTCGAGTGCTGCGGCCACTCCAGCTCGATCATCAGGTCGTCGCCGGCGTAGCTGCGCAGGCCGGTGACCCGGTGGAATGCCGGGCTGTCGAAGTCGAACCCCATGTCCAGGAGCTGGAGGATCGCCCTCGGGGTGAGGCCGTCGCCGCAGGTCTTGTCCCTGGGGTACTCCTTGGCCTCGACCAGGGTCACGTCGTGGCCGGCGCGGGCCAGCCAGAGCGCGGCGGAGCTCCCTGCAGGGCCGCCACCGACGACGAGGATCTCGGGTGATGCCATCCGGGTGCCAGGGTAGATGCCGCGGGTTGCAGCGAGAACCCGAGCGGCGGTTATCGTCGCCGTGAGATGAGCCAGCTGTCCCCTGCGACCGTGGCCCGGCTCCCCCGCTATCTGCGTCTCCTCGAGGAGAACGCCGACACCGAGACGGTCAGCTCGGAGTTCCTCGCCCGGGCGACACGGGTCACCGCTGCGAACGTGAGGCGCGACCTGGCGGCCCTCGGCTTTCAGGGAACCCGTGGCGTCGGCTACTCCACGGCGGCCCTGGCGGCGCGCATCCGCCGCGAACTCGGCCTGGACCGCCGGCGCAAGGTGGGGATCATCGGCGCCGGGAACCTGGGCACCGCCCTCGCCGGTTACACGTTCCTCCAGAAGCGCGGTTTCGAAGTCGCCGCCATCTACGACAGCGACCCGCGCCGCATCGGCACCGACACGGCGGGGATGCGGGTGCGGGACGTCGAGAGCATGCCCGAGGACGTGGCGGCCGGGGTGTTCGACATGGCGATCCTGGCGGTCCCCGCGTCGGCGGCACAATCGGTGGCCGAGGCGCTGGTGGCGGCGGGGATCCGGTCGATGCTCAACTTCGCCCCGGTTCGGATCGAGGTCCCCGATCACGTCGCGGTGCGCCAGGTGGACCTGTCCCACGAACTGCAGGTGCTGTCCTACTACGGCTAGCCGCCCGTGGCGGCTGGCCGGTGCCGGCTACCGGGTACCAGACGGATCGAGGGCCCCGGAGGGCCCTCGACTCATTCCTGTCGCGTCGATTCGTATTGGTGCAGCGCCGTCAGGAAGACGAAGAACAGCACCAGCGAGACGAGGAAGTAGGTCATCGGGACGATCCGGACCTCGAAGGCGTTCAGGCCCTCGATGTTCTCCGGGCGGGGGCCACGGGGCGCATAGACCACGAACAGCATCGAGCTGATCGCCAGCCACCCGAAGGTGGCCACGCCCGTGACCAGGAACCCGAGCTTCTTCCCCAGGTTGGTGTAATTGAACAGGTACACCGACCCGTAGAAGATCAGCATCGCGGCCAGGGTGAGCAGCACACCCGTGACCGCCAGGTTGGCGGACAGCAGCGAGCGGAACAGCTCACGGAACATCTGCTACCTACCTCCCTTGCCGTTCAGGTCACCGCCCCGCAGGAAGCGGGCCAGCAGCTCGATGTCCTGCTGCGAGAGGATCTGGCCGAAGCCGGGCATGCGGCCGGAACCCATGCCGTTGAGGCCGTAGGCCTTGTCCGCCTCCGACCCGTTGAGGATGAAGTCCACCAGCAGGTCGGTCTCCGTCGGGTCCGTCGGCGCCTCACCGAACTGGACCACCGGGCGGCCCTCCCACAGGGCGGGGCCGAAGCCACCCGAGCCGACCTCCTGGGTGTAGGCGATGCCGGCCGAGAAGCCCGCGGTGTGGCACCGGGCGCAGTTGGCGTTGAACAGGCCCACGGCCCGCTGCGCCTCCTCCACCGTGCCGCCCATGGCCCGGGCGATGCCCTCGTAGTCGACCTCCCAGCGGCGCTCGCGGGCGGCCTGCTGGAGGTTGGCCAGGCCGGCCTCCTCCTTCGGGCGGATGCGGCCCTCGTTCTCGACGAGCACGCGCTTGTTGATCGCCACCGACTCGAGGGCGCCGAGGAACTGGCTCGCGGTCGTGAAGTCGGAGGTGCCGGACACCGACTCGGCGTTGGTCGAGTCGAGGCTGATCACGTTCACGCCGCTCGGGATGGTGGCCGAGGCCGCCTGGGCGAACTGGGCGTTGATCCTCGGCGCGGACTCCGCGGTCAGACCCTCGCCGTCGACGATGGCCTGGATGGCGTCCAGGTACGGCTCCAGGATCGGGTCACGACGGCTGGCATCCCGGAGGGCGGCCAGGTTGGCGTCCAGGGTCGCCTGGTCCGGCGACTCGGGATCCAGGTCGGTGTAGGCGAAGGCCTGGAAGTACTCGTAGACCTGCAGGGAGATCTGGCTCAGCTCGGTCTCCACCGCGTCGGCGACGCCGTCACCATCGGTGTCGAGACCCGCGCCGGCCGCCGCCATCAGCTCCTCGACCCGCGCCACGATCGGGTCGATGAAGGCGACGTCCTCCGGCGCCTGGTCGATCTCGGCGACCACCTGGCGCTGGCTGATGATGGCGGAGGCCACGGTGGCCTCGGCGTTGGCCAGCCTGTCCAGCTCGGCCTGGATCCGGGCCGGCATCTCGTTGGCGACCTCGGCCTGGGTCCGCTGGATGGTCTTCAGGTAGTTGACGATGTCCTGGATCTGGTGCTCGTTCATGGCGCCGCCACCGGCGAGACCCCATGCGGGCATCGGGGTGTTGGCACGGCCGTAGGTGATCCAGTAGATGACCTCGTCCTCGGAGTACCGGTAGAAGATGTCGTCGAGACGCGGGGCCGCCCACTGCACCTGCACGCCCGTGCGGGGCTCCACGTAGGTGGCGCTACCGCCGGCGCCGAGCGGACCGTGGCAGGAGAAGCAGCCGAACTCCGTGACGATCTCCTCGCCACGCTCCACCGACTCGTGGGCGAACTGCTCGGCGAACCCCTCCTGACGGGTGGGCTCGGTGAGGAAGTAGAGCGGCAGGGCGATGGTGAGGAACGCGGAGAACGCGATCGCCGCCTTCTGCCCCTTCTCGAGCCGCTTCGTCTCCAGGTAGGCGTCGTCGAAGCCGGGCTGGAGGTTCGGCGGGACCTCCTCGGTGCCCCGGTTGCGCAGGGCGGCGACGAGGAGGATGCCGAGCCAGGTGATCCCGGCGAGGACTGCGAGAACGGTGATCAGTTGCACGTCAGTGAGCCTCCACGGCGCCGATGCAGCTGGGGCCCTGCGGGTAGTTCACGGACATCTGCTGGGCCCGGGGCGTCTCCAGGATGGTGCCCGTCTTGATGATGAAGCGGTCCCCCACCACCTCGACGGCGAAGCGGTCCAGGTTGCGGGGCGCCGGGCCGCCGAAGTACTCGCCGATGGAGTTGTACTTCGAGCCGTGGCACGGGCACTCAAAGCCCACCGAGGTGGCGCACCACGGGACACGGCAGCCCAGGTGGACGCACCGCTGGAAGAGGGCCATGAGGCCGCCGGCGGCGACCGGCATGCCCTCGAACTGGTCCGAGAGCTGCGCCGGAGCCGGCACCACGTAGGCGCGGGCCTCCGGGACGAACACGGGTGTCACCGAGCCGTCGGCGGACACGGTCTGGGCCTGCAGGTCGGTGACCGCACCGGCGTCGACGTCGGCGCCGAAGCCGCCGCGCAGCTTCGGCCAGAAGTTGGCGAGGGCGCTCATGCCCATCTGGCCGATGAAGCCGGCGAAGAAGGTGGCGAGTATCGCCCGGTTGAAGAACTGGCGGCGGGTGACGCCGGCCTCCTCCGGGGAGACCTCGACGACACGCTGCACCTCGACGAGCTGCACGCCGGCGCCGACGCCCGCGGGCTCCGGCTCCTCGGCGACGGGCTCGGGCTCCTCGACGACCGGCTCAGGCTCCGGGGCCGGCGGGGTCGAGACGCGGAAGCCGACCCGGGAGCGGTCGGCGCGCACGGTCTCGGCGGACGGGCCGCCGGAGCGGCGCACGGCTTGCTGCGACCGCCGGTAGGCGATCGTGAAGGCGCCCAGGGCGCCGATCACGGGGAAAAAGGGGGGGGCGGTCAGGGTGGTCTCGCGGAAGGGAATTCGAAGGGCACCCAGGGGGGAAAAACGTGGAAAAAAAAGCGGGCCTTCACGGGAAAGACCAGGTTGAAGCCCTGGCCCCGGAAGAGGACACCGAAGATGGTCAGCGTCGCCGAGCCGGTGAGGAAGATCGTGTACAGCATGATGGCGAACTTCCGGTCACTCGGCCGGGTGGACGGGTTCTTGTCGACGAACGGGATCGCCATGAACCCGGCCATGCCGATGAACAGCGGGATCATCACGCCGGCGATCTGCGGGTCGAAGTAGCTGAGCAGCTCCTGGAGGCCCAGGAAGTACCACGGCGCCTTCGACGGGTTCGGCGTGGCGTTCGGGTTGGCCGGGTCGAGCAGCGGCGAGTGGATGACCACCGCCATGATCACCAGCAGCCCCGTGATCGCCAGCAGGGCGGCGAACTCAATGAGCATCAGGTGGGGCCAGGTGTTGACCTTGTCGTGCGGCTCGGCCTTGACGTTCTGGATGGCCCGGGCCTTGACCACGGTGAGGAGCCGCTGCGTGCGGACACCCTCGGGGACGCCCGCGGGCGGGGCCACCGGACGGGGCTGGACCAGCGCGGCGACCTTGCCGCCACCGTTGGCCTCGGACGCCGGGGCCTCGGGCTCGGCGGTGGCCACGGCCACGGCGGCAGCCGCCGGCTCGGGCTCCGCCTCGGCGGCAGGCGCCTCGACCACGGCGGGTGCCTCGGCGGCGGAGGCGGCGGGAGCGACCGGCTCGGCCTCCTTCGGCTCCTCGGGCTGCACCTCGGCGGCGGGCTCGGAGGTGACGACGGGCTCGGCGACCCCCTCGTCCTCGGCGGGCGCCGGAGGCACCTCGTCGACGGCAGGCTCGGGGGCGGCCTCGGCCGCGGCCTCCTCGGCCGTCTCGGTCTCCTCGGGCTGAGGCGGGACCACGGGCGGGCCCTCGCCCCTCCACTCCGCGAGGACGGCCTCGACCGGGACCCCGAGGGCACGCGCCCGGGCCTCGGCCGATCTCCTCAGCAGGCTTTCAGGGATCTCAACCATCGGATTTCCTCATCACAGGGGTCCAGAGATGCCGCCGTCCTTGCGCACTCGCCAGAAGTGCACGGCCATGAAGATCACGAGGATGAACGGGAAGCCGAGGACGTGGAGCACGTAGAACCGGAGCAGCGACGCACCGCTCACCTCCACGCCACCGAACAGGGCGAACTGCACCTGGTCGCCGATGATCGGCGATGCGGCCGCCATGTTCGAGCCCACGGTCACCGCCCAGTAGGCCAGCTGGTCCCACGGCAGCAGGTAGCCGGAGAAGGAGAGGAACAGGGTGAGGAACAGGAGGATGACCCCGACCACCCAGTTGAACTCCCGCGGCGGCTTGTAGGCGCCGTGATAGAAGACGCGGCTCATGTGCAGGAACACCGAGAGCACCATGAGGTGGGCGCCCCAGCGGTGCATGTTCCGCACCAGCGAGCCGAACGCCACGTCCGTCGACAGCCTCTGGATGTCCTGGTAGGCCGTCTCCGTGGTCGGCGTGTAATAGAACATCAGGAAGATGCCGGTGATCGTGAGCAGGATGAACAGGAAGAAGCTCAGGCCACCGAGGCAGAGGGTGTAGGAGAGACGGACGCCGTGCCGCTTCACCTTCACCGGGTGAAGGTGGTACAGCACGTTGTTCATCACGACATAGGACCGGTTCCTCGGCGTGTCCTGGTAGCCCTGCTTGAAGGGAGACCCGGGCCTGAGGATGGCCTCGACGACCTGGGATCCCCAGAGCTTCTGGCCGGTCTCCTTGATCCGGTCCTTGAGTGCGGTCCTGCCGTTGCCGTCTGCCACTGATCCTCCTACCAGCGCATACCGTACGAGTAACCGTTCTTGAAGTCACGCTGGCCCGTGTCGAAGTCCCAGGGGCGCCGGTCGAGACCGAGCAGTTCGGCCTGTTCGGCGAGGGAGCCCTCGAACTTGCCCAGCGAGATCACACCGGTGGGGCATCGGTCGATGCACAGCTGGCACCGGGTGCATTCGTCCTCGTCCACGACGAAGAATCCGTAGTTGGAGGGGTCCTCGCCCGGGTGGTCGACGTTGACCGCCTCGTCGATCGCATCCAGCGAGAGGAAGTGGATGCACTTCCACGGGCAGATGTCGACGCAGCCCTCGCAGAGGATGCACTCCGACTGGTCGATGTGGAGGAACTGCTTGGGGCGGACCTTGTCCGCGAAGTAGTCGCCCTCGACGAGGGTGAGCTGATAGTCATCCCGGAAGGGAGGCGTCTCGTCGACGACGCCCTTGGGCATCAGCCTTCCCCTCTCACGAGCGGCCGGCCGTACGGGGACAGCTTCTCGACCGGTGCGGCCGAGGCCGGCCTGCCTTCCTTGATCTTCTGGATCTGGACGCCCAGGACGATGGCGACGCCGAGCATCCCAAGGCTGTAGCCCATCTGGATGGCGTCGCGGACGACCGCCCAGCTGATCTCGACGGTGTTGTTGAGCATCAGCCAGCGGGGAAGCGTGAGGGCGATCCGCTGCGAGGACCAGTCGAGCTGCGTCTGGGCATAGTTGAGCCACTCCGACGGGACCATGCCCAGATAGAAGACGAGGCCGATCCAGCTGAGCATGGCGGCGATGGTCGCCCGGGTCCAGGTCATCGGCTGGTTGAGGACCCAGAGGAACGCGCCGCCGACCAGGCTGAGGGTCACGGCGCCGAAGACGACGAGGTAGCCGAGGCCGAGCCACAGGGCGCCGCGGGGGAACCAGTTCATGAAGTCGACCACGTAGGGCACCTCGACCCCGTCGACGATCACGGTCTCCGGATACGAGGCCCAGTGGATGGTGATGACGCCCAGCACGAGACCGAGGATGCCGGCGGTGAGGAGGCCGGCTCCGATCTGCTTGCGTCGCTTGTCGCTCAGTTCAGCGAGTCGATACATGGACGATCCGTCGCTTTCGCGCGCCACACTGTCGCGCAGCGCCGTTTGTAGCACAATTCGGGACGGGGCCAGACCACGAGGGCCGCGCGGGCCCGAAATACGAACTCCGAGAAGCCCCGTCTATGCTCCGCCCGTCTCGTCTCACGTGAGGACCTACGTTTGACCAGCACCGCAAGTGAGATCCGGGCCATCCTCGGGGGTGGCGCAGAGGAAGACCGCGTCGCGGTCGCCCATTTCGTCATCGGCAGCATCTTCCTCGTCCTGGGCAGCCTCGTCGAGGTCGTCGCCCTGCTGACGCTCCGTTTCCCGGGCCTGCCCGTGTCGTTCGGCAGGCTCCAGCCCGCGGCCAACGCCATGCTGGTCCTGGGCTTCGGGGTGGTCACCATGATCGGTGGCGCCTACTACGTGCTGCCCCGCCTGACCGGCGCCCGCAGCTACCGGCCGGCCCTCGCCCGCCTCGGGATGCTGGCGGTCGCCGGGCTCACGCTGCTCGGCGTGATCGCCGTGCTCCTCGGCCTCGGCAGCGGCCGGTACCCGTTCGGGTTCCCCTGGTGGATCGACGCCCCGCTCGCCCTCGCCCTGTTCGTCCCGCTGCTCGTGGTCCTGCCCACGATCTCGGCCCGGCAGGAGAAGCACAGCTACGTCACCCTCTGGGGCGTGATCGGGGCGGTGACCTGGCTGCCGCTGGTCTACGTCGCCCATTTCTTCGGGCACGCCCCCTTCGTCTCCTCGGTGGCCCGCTCCTATCTGGACGCGGCCCTGCTCGCCGGGCTCGTGACGATGGTGGTGATGGTCCTCGGGACCGGCCTCTTCTATTACACGGTGGTGCGGGAGCTGGACGTCCCCCTCGCCAGCCGGCCGCTCGCCAACGTCGCCACCTGGTCGCTCGCCTTCGCCTCGATCTGGTGGGGCGTGGCCCAGCTCACCTTCGGCCCGGGCCCCGCTTGGACACCCGGGGTGCGGCGCGCACCCGGCCCGGCCTTTCCCCCCGCGCGCTCCCCCCCCC
>QGUS01000022.1 GCA_003242515.1 Actinomycetota bacterium | reverse complement strand
ACCCGGGAGGAGGCGGAGGCGGCCATCGAGGCCCGGGGCGGCAAGGCGGCCGGCTCGGTGTCGTCGAAGACGACCGCCCTGATCGTCGGCGAGTCACCGGGCGCATCGAAGACCAGGAAGGCCCAGGAGCTGGGGATCCCGATCATCGACGACGCCACCTTCCGGCGCCTGCTGGAGGAGGGGCTCAGCGTCCTCGAGACTCCGGGGGGCTAGCTCAGCCGCCGACCCGGAAGTCCCACTCGTACTCCCCGGGGTCGGGTAGCCCGGCGTAGGTGTCCCAGGTGATCCGGACGCGGTGCGTCCCGTTGGACCAGGACTGGATGTTGGGGTTGGACGGGGAGGGCGCCCAGCGGTGGACGCCGGTGGCGTCGACGAAGGTGAAATCGGTGATGGGCCACCCGTCCACCCAGATTTGCGCCTTGTAGCCGACGGGGAGCACCACCTCGAGGACGGTCTGCGGCGGGACCATCGATCCGGGGGCGGGGTGCACGGACACGAGGGCGCCCGGGTACTCGGCGGGCTGGCCCTCCTTGTAGAAGAGGAAACCGAAGATGATCGCGGCGGCTCCCAACAGCGCGAGCCCCAGATAGATCAGCCGGTACGGCATGGCTCCAACCGTAGTTGCCCCCGTCCCCTTGTCCTCCATCGGTGCAGTCGACGGGGGAAGGTTCTCCGGGCGGACGGCCGCCCCACCGGATACCGGTACAGGGGCCGCGGGGCCCGAGCGCCACCGGGCCGACCGTGCCTCAGTTCTTGTGGAGGGCCTCGTTGAGGCCGCCCCAGGAGCCTTCCCGGGGCAGGGCCTCGACCGCGCCGGTCACCGAGTTGCGCCGGAACAGCATGCCGGAGATCCCCGACATCTCACGCGCCTTTGCGGTCTTCCCGTCGGGGAGGGTGACGACCGTTCCGGCGGTCACGTAGAGGCCGGCCTCGACCACGCAGTCGTCGCCCAGGGAGATGCCGATGCCGGAGTTGGCGCCCAGGAGGCAGCGCTCCCCGATGCTGACCTTCTCCTTGCCGCCGCCGGACAGCGTCCCCATGATCGAGGCTCCGCCGCCGATGTCGGAGCCGTCGCCGACCACCACACCCGCGGAGATCCGGCCCTCCACCATGGAGGTGCCCAGGGTGCCGGCGTTGAAGTTCACGAACCCTTCGTGCATCACCACCGTCCCCTCGCCCAGGTAGGCGCCGAGACGCACCCGGGCGCCGTCGGCGATGCGCACGCCCGACGGGACCACGTAGTCGAGCATCCGGGGGAACTTGTCGACGCTGTGGACGGTGAGGTGCCGGCCCTCGGCCATGAGCCGGGCCTTCACGGCGGGGAACCGGTCCGGGTCGCACGGGCCATCGGAGGTCCAGACGACGTTGTTGAGCACCCCGAATATCCCGTCCATCGCGATCTCGTTCGGCCTGCAGACCCGGTGCGACAGCAGGTGCAGCCGCAGGTACGCGTCTTCGGGAGAGGCCGGGGCCGTCTCGGTGTCGACGGTGACCGTGACCACCTTCCGGGTCACCCCGCGCACCGGGTCCTCCCCGACCAGGTCGGAGACGGCCGAGGCGTCGGTGGAGGTGGGGTCCGGGTACCAGACGTCGAGGACCTTCTCTGCGGAGAGGGTTGCGATGCCTGTTGCCGTGAATCTGGTCACGAGGCGGCAGGCTAGCCCCGCCCCGGGCTTGGGCCGCCCGGCGGGGGCGGTACCGTTCCGCGCATGTCCGCGTCCTCTCTCGTCGACACCCTCGTCTGGCTGGTCGACATCCCCTCGCCCACCGGCCAGGAGCAGCAGATCCAGGCCGCCATCTCCGAGCGCTTCAGGGGGAAGGCCCCCGTCCATGCGGTGCTGGACTCGGTCGTGATCGGCGACCCCGCTCCCGGGAAGGTGCTCCTCGTCGGCCACACCGACACGGTGCCGCTGCAAGGCGAGCCGGGGGCGAGGATCGAAGGGGACCGGGTCCACGGCCTCGGGGCGACGGACATGAAGGGCGGACTGGCCGTCATGATCCATGTCCTGGAGGACCTCGGCACCGACAGGGTGGTCGGGGTCTTCTACGCCGGCGAGGAGGGATCGCTTTCCGGCAACCAGCTCGCCCCGATCCTCGACGCCCACCCCGACCTGGTCGAGGCCGAGGCGGCCATCGTCATGGAGCCGACCAACCGCGAGGTGCACGCCGGGTGCCAGGGCGTGGTCAACGCCCGGGTCTGGTTCGAGGGCGAGGCGGCTCATTCCGCCCGGCCCTGGCAGGGCCGCAACGCCATCACCAAGGCCGCCGGCTTCCTCGCCGAGATGGACGCCCGGCAGCCCGAGCTCCACGAGATCGAGGGCCTGCCGTTCAAGGAGGTCATCTCGGTGACCCGGGCCCAGGGCGGAGTGGCCAACAACGTGATCCCCGCCCGCTTCGAGCTCAACGTGAACTACCGGTTCTCCCCGGACCGGACGACCGAAGAGGCCATCGAGCACCTCCGATCGGTTTGTGCCGCCGCCGATGGCTTCGAGGTCTCCGACGCCGCCCCGGCCGCCTACCCGGCGGTGAACCACCCGCTGTTCGAGCGCCTGGTGGTCGCCGCCGACACCACGATCGCCCACAAGCAGGGCTGGACCGACGTCGCCCAGCTGGCCGCCCGCGGTGTGCCCGCGATCAACTTCGGGCCGGGCGAGACCGCCCTCGCCCACAAGCCGGGCGAGTCGGTGCGCATCGACGACCTCGAGTGGGCCTACGCCGCGCTCACCGAGGTGCTGGAGTGAGCGGACCGCACGCCGACCGCCTGCTCGCCAACAACCGGGCCTACCAGGAGCGCTTCGCCGACGCCGGCCTCCCGGTCCAGCCCCGGCTCCGGCTCGCCGTCGTCGCCTGCATGGACAGCCGCATGGACATCTTCGCCATGCTCGGCCTGGGCAAGGGAGAGGCCCACGTGATCCGGAACGCCGGGGGCGTCGTCACCGACGACGTGGTGCGATCCCTCTGCCTCAGCCAGCGGCTGCTCGGCACCAGGGAGGTCATCCTCGTCCACCACACCGACTGCGGCCTGGAGAAGGTGGACGAGCCGTCGTTCCTCGCCGCCCTCGAGACCGAGACCGGTCTCCGGCCGGCATGGGAGCTTCACTCGTTCTCCGACCCCTACGAGGCCGTCGCCCGCTCCCTGCGCCGCCTCCGCGAGGACCCGTTCGTCCCGCACCGGGACCGCATCAGGGGCTTCGTGTACCGGGTCGACACGGGCGCCCTGGAGGAGGTCGGGGCCTGACCGGGGACAAAGCGGAGACCAACCTCCGGCCCGGCAATACAATCGCCGCCGTGCCCGTCGACATCGACATCGCCCATGTGGCGCGTCTGGCTCGCCTCGAGCTGACCCCCGAGGAGATGGAGACCTACCGCAGCCAGCTCGGGGTCATCCTCGAGCACGCCGCCCGCGTCCAGGCCCTCGAGGGTGAGCCGGAGGTCGGCTCCGTCCACGGCCTCGGCATCGAGGGCGTGTTCCGCGACGACGAGGTGGCGGCGTCCCTCGACCGGGACGAGGTCCTGGCGGCCGCACCCGAGAGCCGTGACGGGTTCTTCGTCGTCCCTCCTGCCCTGGAGCAATGAGCATCCCCGACACCATCGCCGCTGCCTCCCGCGCGCTCCGGGAGGGCTCCCTCACCGCCGCCGACCTCCTCGACGGCGTGCTGGAGCGCGCCCAGATGACCGAGGCGCAGCTCCACGCCTATCTCAACATCGACCACGACGGTGCCCGGGTCGCCGCCGAGGCCGCCGACGCCGACCTGGCCGCGGGCAACGACCGGGGCCCGCTGCACGGGATCCCCATCGCCCTGAAGGACAACCTCTGCACCAGGGGCATGGAGACGACCTGCGCCTCGCAGATCCTCGCCGGGTGGATCCCCCCTTACGACGCGACGGTCGTGAGCCGGCTCCGCGAGGCCGGCGCCGTGATCGTCGGCAAGACCAACCTCGACGAGTTCGCCATGGGCTCCTCCACGGAGAACTCCGCATACGGGCCGTCCTTCAACCCGTGGGACATCACCCGGGTCCCGGGCGGCTCGTCGGGCGGCTCCGCCGCGGCGGTCGCCGCGGGGTCCGCTCTCGGCGCCCTCGGGTCCGACACCGGCGGCTCCATCCGCCAGCCCGCCGCCCTCACCGGCACCGTCGGCGTCAAGCCGACCTACGGCACCGTGAGCCGGTACGGCCTCATCGCTTTCGCCTCCTCCCTCGACCAGATCGGCCCCATCACCCGCACCGTCGAGGACGCCGCCCTGCTCCTCGAGGCGATCTGGGGGCACGACCCGAAGGACTCCACCTCCTATGCCGGGGAGTACCCGCAGGTCCGGCGGTCGCTCGACGCCGGCGTCGACGGCCTCCGCATCGGCGTCGTGAAGGAGCTCTCCGGGGAGGGCTACGAGCTCGCCGTGGAGCAGGCCGTGGCTGCCATGGTGGAGGGCCTGGCCCGCCAGGGTGCGGAGATCGTGGAGGTCTCCCTGCCTTCGTTCGAGATCGCCCTCTCCGCCTACTACCTGATCGCCCCTGCCGAGGCCTCATCGAACCTGGCCCGCTTCGACGGCGTCCGGTACGGCCTCCGGGTGGACGGCGAGACCACCGAGGAGATGATGGCGAGGACCCGCGGCCAGGGCTTCGGACCGGAGGTCACCCGCCGGATCCTCCTCGGCACCTACGCCCTTTCGGCGGGCTACTACGACGCCTTCTACGGGCAGGCCCAGCGGGTGCGGGCGGCCATCCGGGCCGACCTCGCCCGGGTCTACGCACAGGTGGACGCCCTCGTCTCGCCCACCAGCCCGACGGTGGCCTTCCCGGCCGGCGCCCGGCTCGACGATCCGCTCGCCATGTACCTCTCCGACATCTGCACGATCCCGTCCAACCTCGCCGGCGACCCGGCCATGTCCGTGCCGATCGGCCTCGATCAGCTGGGCCTGCCCATCGGCATGCAGGTGATGGCCCCGTCGCTCGGTGAGGAGGTCATGTTCCGGGTGGCCGCCGAGGTGGAGCGCCTCGCCGGCTTCGACGCCCGTCCCGAGATCCCGGTGGTGGCCGGATGAGTTGGGAAGCGGTCATCGGCATCGAGACCCACGTCGAGCTCTCGACGCGGTCGAAGATGTTCTGCGGGTGCGCCGTCGACTTCGGCGCCGAGCCCAACACCAACATCTGCCCGGTGTGCCTCGGCCTGCCCGGTGCCCTGCCGGTCCCCAACCGGAAAGCGATCGAGGGCATCGTGGCCATCGGCCTCGCGCTCAACTGCGAGATCACCGAGCGGTCGGTCTTCCACCGCAAGAACTACTTCTACGCCGACCTGCCCAAGAATTATCAGGTCAGCCAGTTCGACGTGCCCGTCTGCCGTGACGGCTACCTCGAGATCGAGCTCGACGGTGAGACCCGCCGGATCGGCATCGAGCGGGCCCACATGGAGGAGGACACCGGGAAGTCCACCCATGTCGGCGACGGCGGCCGCATCCACTCGGCCTCCGAGACGCTGCTCGACTTCAACCGGTCCGGCGTGCCGCTGGTCGAGATCGTCTCCCGGCCGGACATCCGCAGCGCCGCCGAGGCCCGTGCCTACGCCCAGGAGCTGCGCGCCATCGTGGCCGAGCTGGGGGTCTCCGACGCCCGGCTCGAGGAGGGGTCGATCCGCTTCGACGCCAACATCTCCATCCGGCCCGCCGGGTCCGACACGCTGGGCACCAAGGTCGAGATCAAGAACATGAACTCGTTCCGGTCGCTGGAGCGGGCCGTCGACTACGAGATCCGCCGCCAGATCGCGGCGGTGGAGGCGGGCCAGCAGATCGTCCAGGAGACCCGGCACTGGAACGAGGAGGCTGGGGAGACGCAATCGATGCGGACCAAGGAGGGCTCCTCCGACTACCGCTACTTCGCCGACCCCGACCTCGTCCCGCTGGTGGTCCCGCCCTCCTGGGTGGAGGAGATCCGCGCCTCCCTCCCGGAGCTGCCGGAGGCCCGCCGGAAGCGGTACGCCACGCTCGGGCTCCACCCGAAGGCGGCGGCCATGCTGTCCTCTTCCGCCAGGACCATCCGCCACCTCTTCGACGAGACCGTGGCCGCGGGCGCCCCGGCGCTCGCCGCCTTCAACTGGCTCACCGGCGAGGTGACGGCCTGGATGCGCCGCACCGACACCGAGCCCGCGGAGCTGACGGGGGAGCGGCTGGCGGCGCTGATCGCCCTCGTCGACGAGGGAGTGGTCTCCGCCACGGCCGCCAAGGAGGTCCTGGAAGGCGTGCTCGCCGGGGAGGGCGAGCCCAGGCAGGTCGCCGAGGCCAGGGACCTGGTGCAGGTCTCCGATCGGGGCGCCCTGGAGGGCGCGGTGCGCCGCGTGCTCGACGCCGACCCGGACGCCGTCGAGCGCCTGCGCTCCGGCGAGGAAAAGGTCATCGGCTTCCTCGTCGGCCAGGTGATGCGGGAGACCGGCGGCAAGGCCGACCCGCGTCTGGTCAACGAGCTGATCAGAGAGGCCGTCGGCTCCGACGGTTAAGTTGGCGGCGTGCATCGCCAGACGAAGATCATCGCCACGCTGGGGCCCGCGGTCGCCTCTCCGGACCGGATCGCGGCCCTCGTCCAGGCCGGCATGGATGCCGCCCGGATCAACTTCTCACACGGCGACCACGAGTCCAACGGCAGGCTGATCGGCTGGGTGCGGGACGCCGCGGCCGCGGCCGGGCGCCCCGTCGCCGTCATCCAGGACATCCAGGGGCCGAAGATCCGCGTCGGGGTGTTCCCCGCCGGAGAGGTGTCCCTGGAACGGGGCGCCGAGGTGGAGCTCTTCAACGACGCCTGGGAGGGCGGCCCCGGGCGCATCCCTATTGGATACGAGGGGCTGGGCCGCGACGTCAAGCCCGGGCACCGGGTGATCCTCGCCGACGGACTGATCGAGCTGGAGGTCACCGACTCCGACGGCGAGCGGCTCAAGGCAGTCGTCACGACGCCCGGCATCCTCTCCGACCACAAGGGTGTCTCCTTCCCCGACAGCGTCCTCGCCACCTCCAACGTCACCCCCAAGGACGAGGCCGATCTCGAGTTCGGCCGGAGGCTGGGGGTTGACTACGTCGCCGCCTCCTTCGTCCGCACCCGCGGGGACGTGGAGGCCGTGAAGGCGCTCGCCGGCGACGTCCCCGTCATCTCCAAGATCGAGCTGGCCAGGGCGCTCGAGAACCTGGACGAGATCATCTCCGCCTCCGCCGGCGTCATGGTCGCGCGTGGCGACCTCGGCGTGCAGATGCCGCTCGAGCGCCTGCCCCTGATCCAGCGTGACATCCTCGACCGGGCCAACGCCCAGGGTCGGCTCACCGTCACCGCCACCGAGATGCTCGAGTCGATGACCCACAGCCCGAGGCCCACCCGCGCCGAGGTGACCGACGTGGCCATCGCCGTCATGTCCGGCACCGACGCCGTGATGCTCTCGGGCGAGACCGCGGTCGGCGCCTATCCGGTCGAGACCGTCGCCACCATGGCCCGCATCTGCCGGACGGTGGAGGAGGGCACGTTGCCCGGCGCCGGGCCGGTGCCGTTCGTGGCCGACGAGAACGACGTCGCGTCCGCCGTCGCCCAGGCCGCCGCCCAGGTGGCCCGGAACGTGGGCGCCAGGTACATCGTCGCCTTCACCGAGACGGGATCCACCGCCCGCCTAATCTCCAAGTACCGCCCGGAGCGCCGCATCTACGCGTTCAGCCCGTCGGAGAGCACGCGGAACCGCATGGCCCTCTACTGGGGCGTCACCCCCCACCCGTTTGACCGGAGGGGATCGACCGACGAGGAGATGAGCGAGGCCGCCAAGCTCCTGGAGGGCGAGGGCGTCGTCTCGACCGGCGAGGTCGTGGTGATGGTGGCGGGCGTGCCGCCGAACGTGAAGGCATCGACCAACCTGGTGAAGGTGCACCGGATCGGCGAGCCTTCCGGTCAGCTCGGCCGGTGAGTTACGATCCCCGGCCAATGGGTCAGAACGTCGAGATACGGCAGATGAAGGAGCTGGGTGACATCCTGCTCCTCGACATCAATCGAAGCCTCACCGGCCAGGACGGCCAGGCAATCAGCCCCGCGCACCCCGGGACCGGCATGCCCGGGCTGCTCGCGACCAAGCTCTTCGACCTGGGGCTGGGCATCGACCACGTCTACGTCCTCCAGAACCAGGTGACCATCCGGCGTCCTTCGGGTTGGGACGAGTCCGCGAAGGGCCAGGTGACCGAGGCCACCCGTCTGTTCCTGCGGTACTACCCGGACGCCCCGGGGGCCGACGGCGCCCCTGGAGAGCCTGCCGGGGTGGACGAGGCCACAGAGGCCGAAGCGGCGGCCGAGTAGGGGATCAGTCCCCGTCGCCGCCACCACCACCGCCTTCGCTCGGCGGTGGCGTCGACGGGGGCGGCGACGTGGTGGTGGTCGGGCACGCCGTGGAGGTCCCGGGCACCTTGCACGGATGCACCCGGTAGATGGCCTGCTGCGGCCGGTAGACGACGTTCCAGGTCTGCTTCTCGACCTCCTGGCCGCCCACCAGGATCCGTCGCGTCACCACGACCGTCCATCCCTGTGCCGGCGACTGGACGGTCACGGTCTGGTCCACACCCAGCGAGGCGTCGGCCTCATACCGGGGGGCGGGCGGCTCACGGAAGTTCTGCCGCTCGCTCACCGTCGCCTCGACCACCCGGGCGTTCGGGCCGCCGGCGTTGACGACGGTGATCCGCGACCTGCCATCACCGGAGCGGTGCTCGCCCTTGATGACACGGCCGTCGTTGTTGCCGAAGATCCGGACGGTGATCGACGTGTTCGTGTACTGGGTGTCGATCAGGATGGCGCTGTTGGTGTTGTTCCGGAACTTCAGGTCGGGCTGGGTCCAGTTGACGGTCGCCTCGATGCCCTCGGGATAGCGGCTGATGTACCAGCTGTGGGGTGAGTGCTCCACGTCCTGCAGCCCGGCCCAGAAGATCGCGTTGTAGAGCGTGGTTGCGAACTGGCTGACGCCGCCGCCCACGGTGTCTTCGAGCTTGCCCCCCACGATGGTCGGCGCCGGGACGTAGCCCCGTTCCGTGGTCCGCTCGCCCACGTACCCGTTGAGCGAGAAGGTCTCGCCGGGGCGGACGATGACGCCGTCCACCTCGTCGGCGATCAGGTGGATGTTGGTCACCCGGGGCTCGCAGCACGCGTGGTAGGTGGTGAACTGGGCGACCAGGTGCCTGATGTCGAGCGCCTCGAGGTCGTCGGAGGTCACCTCGGGCCGGGCGCCCTCCACCACGGGGAGCGTGCCGCGGCGGCTCTCGCTGAGCCCGGCCTCGAGCAGGGCCTGGACGGTGGCCTCCTCGTCGATTCGGGTTCCATAGCGCCCGGGGACGATGGAGATCGAGTCGCCATCGATCCGGAACCGGGCGTTCACGGGCGGCGCCTCGAACTTGCTCCGCACCTCGTCGAGGTAGGAGTCGATCACCTCCGGGTCGAAGGTGTGCTCCAGGTGCGGGTCGGTCCCGTCCTCGAGCACCGGCCGGTAGGCGGCGGCGAGCTGTGCCGGGGTGAACCGCACGGATCCGCGCTCGTGCGCCAGGGTGATCGGCTGCCCGACCAGCCGCTCGGCCTCGGCCACGGCGCGGTCGATGTCCTCCTCGGTGAGCGAGGGGACGATGACCATGGTCGGCAGGTCGTGGTTCCCGGGCACCACGTCGAGGAGCGCCTGCTCCACGATCCGGGCCGCCTTCTCCCGGTCCACGCCGATGCCGGTTCTCGGGTACACGGGCTGCGGCTTGCCGTCGACGATCTGGACGGTCCCCTGGCTGGCCGGCTCGGCGATCACCCGGGCGTCCCAGTCGTCGAAGACCGCCGCCAGGGCGCCGGGATCGAGGCTGCCCTGCACGGGGACCTCGACGGTGGAGAAGATGTGCTTGAGCCACCAGAGGAACTGGTAGATGGCGTTGCCCTCCCGGCCGACCGCCATGGCGTCCTCGAGCATTCCCTGGACGTCGACGCTGAGACCGGCCGAAGTGGGGTCGAGGGTGACCGGGCGGCCGCCGATGGTGAAGGTGGCCTGGCGGGTGAGCAGCCGCTCCTGCAGGTCGACGAGCTCCCGCTCGACCTCCGCCTCCTTGAGGCCGCCGAGCTGCACGTCCCCGACCACGACCCGGCCCATCACCTCGCCCTGGGACGCCCAGCGGGTCAGCCCGTAGCAGGCCAGGAGCAACGCCATCGCGGCCCCCACCACGGTGACGGCCGCGAGCAGAGGATGGACGCGGAACAGGAAGTGATTTCGGTTCATGAGGACGGTCGCCCGGATCGACCGTGGATCGCGGATGGTAGTTGCCCCGTCGAGACATGCGGAACGGTCGATTCCCGCATATACGCTCCACCTCCGATGAATCTCGTCTTCCCCGAGGTCGTCCCCGGTGACGCCCTCCGCATATCCGCTTCGACGTTCCAGAACTGGAAGCGGTGCCCGGGAAACGCCGAGGCGCGGCTGCGGGGCCTCCATCCCCCGGAGTCAAGGCACTCGTTCGCCGGCAGCCTCGCCCATCGTCTCTTCAAGCGGCACTTGACCGACGGGCCCATCCCGGAGGAGGAGTTCGCGATGGTGTGCCGGCAGGAGATCGGGTCCACGAACCTCAAGTTCCGGCTGGCCGAGGCGGGCCTGAGGAAGATGTCCGACCTGGAGCCGCTGTTCGATGAGGCCCGGGACCTCTACCGCCGGTTCCGGATGCTCCCCGCCGGGGGGTTCCGGGAGGGGGAGGTGTCACTGGAGCACCCCTTGCCCGACGCCGGGATCACCCTCGTCGGCGTGGTCGACGCCGTGTTCGAGGACGATGGGGGCGTGCGCCTCGTCGACTGGAAGACGGGCGGCGTGCACGATCCCGAGGCGCAGATGGGGTTCTACGCCATGCTCTGGGCGCTCGCCCGTGGAGAGCTTCCGGCCGCCGTGGAGGCGCTGTCGGTCCGCAGCGGGGAGGTCTACCGGGACACCCCGACCTGGGAGACGGCCCGGTCGGTGGCGGAGGAGGTGGCGGAGATGGTCTCGTCGCTGCGCACGGCCTGGGAGCGGGGCGGGGACGCCGACCGCTACGGGGGCCCCTGGTGCTCCTGGTGCCCGGTCCTCGAGGAATGCCCCGAGGGTCAGACCGCCTCGCGGCTCCTCGACTGATCGATCGCCTCGCGGAACGCGGTGAAGATCCGTTGGTGGTCGCCCTCCAGCTTCTCGGGGTGCCACTGGACGCCGACCGCCCACCAGTCGCCGTCGTGCCGGATGCCCTCGATCAGGCCGTCGGCGGCCACGGCCTCGACGGTCAGGCCCTCGCCGGGCCGGTCTATCCCCTGGTGATGGAGCGTGTTCACGGCCGCCGACGCGGCCCCGTAGAGGGCGGCCAGCAGGGAGCCGTCCGGGAACGACACCTCGTGGCGCCGGGCATGCATCTCCTCGGGCGTGGCCCCCGCGATGGTGTCGTGGACGCCGCCGGGGCTGGTCACCTCCTGGTGGAGCGTGCCGCCGAAGGCCACGTTGAGGATCTGGAGGCCGCGGCAGATGGCGAGGAGGGGCTTGCCCAGCTCACGGGCGGCCTCGATCACGGCGAGTTCGAAGCGGTCGACCTCCGGGTCGCAGTTGCGGCTGTGGACGGTCTCCTGCCCGTAGAAGGAGGGGTCCACGTCCTCGCCGCCCGACAGCAGCACGCCGTCGACCCGGGAGACCAGTCGCGGGGCGTCGTCCGGCGACAGCCCGGCCGGGAACACCAGGGGGGCCAGGCCGCTCCGTTCCAGTGACTCCGTGTAGTCGCAGGCGATGGTGTGGAGGCGGTCGGGCCCGAAGGCGGTCGTGAGGGTCCGGCGCCACGCCGTGATGCCCACCACCGGCTTCATCGCGGTCTCCTGACCCTCAGACCTGGCGGGCCTGGCGGATCGCATCGACCAGCGTCCCGGGCTCGTGCGCCCCGGAGACGGCCAGCTTCCCATCGAAGACGAAGAAGGGGACGCCCTGGATCCCGATGCGGGCGGCGAGGTCCTTGTCCATCTCCACGGCGTCCGCGTACATCCCGGTCTCGAGGGCGTCTCGTGCCGCCTCCGGCTCCAGACCGGCTTCGCCGGCGATGGCCACCAGGGTGTCGAGGTCGCCGACATGGCGGGCCTCGGCGAAGTGGGCCCGGAAGACGCGCTCTGCGACCTCGGCCTGGGCGCCCTGCTCGGCAGCGTGGTGGATCAACTGATGGGCGAGGTGGGTGTTGGCCGCCTTCGCGTTCTCCATGTCGTAGGCGAGCCCCACCGAGGCGGCGATGCCGGTGACGTGCCGCTGCATGGCCCGGGCCCGGCCTTCGTCGATGCCCTTGTAGGCGACCAGGTAGTCGAGGGCGCTCATGTCCACGTCGGTGGGCATGTCCGGGGCGAGCTGGAAGCTGTGGTACACGACCTGGACACCGTCCGCCGCCAGGTCCCCGGGCAGCATGTCGATCGCCGCCTCGAGCCGGCGCTTGCCGATGTAACACCAGGGGCAGACCACGTCGGACCAGACGTCGATGCGGACGGGTTGGGTCATGGATTCACTCCGATCTCTGCTCTCGCTCTTGGGGCGACCAGTGTCGCATAGGCCTCGATGACGGCCGGATCATCGGTGGCGAGGGTGAACGTGGAGAACCGCAGCTCACGGGCCAGCGCCACGATCAGGTCGGCCAGCCGCCCGGGGTCGAAAGCGGACTCTCCGAGGCCGAGGTTGGCGATGCGCCGGATCTCCGCCGGTGACCGTCCCGCGGCGACCGCGGCCTCGTCGAGCTGGCGGGCGCGCTCCCGCAACTCGTCGAACGGCACCCGGCCGATGCTGGGAAGCCACCCGTCTGCCTTCCGTCCGATCAGGCCCATCATCTTCGGTCCGTAGGCCCCGACCCAGATCTCCATGTCGTGGGCCGGCGCCGGGCCGCGTTTGGCCCCGGACACCCGGTAGTGCTGGCCACCGGCCTCGAGGCGCTCGCGGGACTCCGTGTCCCACAGGCCCCGGATCACGTCGATGGCCTCGTCCAGGGCCGCCACGGCCTCACCCGGCGTCCGCCTCGGCCCGCCCATGGCCTCGATCGCGTCCCAGAAGCCGCCCGCCCCGAGGCCCAGCTCGAAGCGTCCGCCGCTGAGGAGGTCGATGGTGGCGGCCTGCTTCGCCAGCACCGCGGGCCGGCGCAGGGGGAGGACGTGGACGGCGCTCGCCAGACGGATCCGCTCCGTCTCGGCGCCCGTCCATGCGAGCAGGGCCACCGTGTCGTGGAAGCGGGGCTGGTAGGGATGGTCCTGGAAGGTCACCAGGTCGAGCCCGACCTGTTCGGCATGCTTCGCCAGTTCGACGGCGTGGCGCGGTGGGTCGTTGTACGGCGTGACGAAGACGCCGAAGCGCGGGGCGTTGCGGTCGGGCATCGCGTTGGCGAACAAGGGCGGGCTGGCGTTCATTCCAGCGGGCAGTCCCCGGCCCCGCCGCCGGCCGGGAGGTCGGCCCACCACAGTTCGGTGCGGTCGAGCCGGAAGGTCCCGCCGATCACCAGGAACACCCGGGCGCCGACGATGCGGACGTCGTGGATGGTCCGACCGGGGCGGACCACGAGCCCGTGGG
>QGUS01000021.1 GCA_003242515.1 Actinomycetota bacterium | reverse complement strand
TGAACGAAGCGACGCGCGGCGTTCAGTATTCGTATACTCGGCGCCGGCCCTGAGCCATCTAGGAGGAAGAAGGCAGATGAGACCCACGAGATTGCTCACGCTGCTCATCGCACTTGCGCTCGTCGTGGCGGCATGTGGCGGCAGCAGCGGGTCCACGAGCACCACTGCAGGGTCCGGCGGTACCACCACCACCGGCGCGCAGGGGACCACCACGACGGCGGGCGCTCCGAGCGGCGATCCGATCGTCGTCGGCGGCACCCTGTCGCTCACCGGCGGGTTCGGTGCCACCGGCATCATCCACAAGCTGGCCGGCGAGATGTTCGTCGAGCGGCTCAACGCCAACGGCGGCCTGCTGGGCCGTCCCGTGGTGTGGGACGTCCGTGACGACGAGTCGGTGACCGACAACGTCGCCACGCTCTACGAGCAGCTGATCAGCCAGGAGGGCGTCGACCTGATCATCGGTCCGTACGCCACCCCGAACATCCAGGCGGCGATGCCGATCGCCGAGCGGTACGGCTTCGTGCTCCCGCAGCACACGGCGGTGCTGGCGCCGACCCTGAACTACGCGTGCCAGTTCCCGGCGTGGTCGATCGGCTACAGCCCGAACGAGTTCATCCCGAACCAGCTCATCGACGCGCTCGAGTCCGTCGGCGGGATCGAGACGGTGGCCGTGGTCACCAACCAGTCCGGTTCCGTGTCGTTCGTGAGCTACGGGCGTCCCGACGTCGACGAGCCCGCGGCGCTGGAGATCTTCCCGGAGCGCGGCATCGAGGTCGTCGCCGACATCCCCTACCCGCCGGGCAACACCGAGTGGGACGCCATCGCGACCCAGATCCGTTCGGCCGATCCCGACCTGGTGATGCTCAACGGCCTGGGCGTCGACGCCAACGGTCTCATCGAGGCCATGCTGGCCCTCGACGGGTACCTCCCGCCGGCGATGTTCGCCCTGTTCCCGGCCCCCGGTCCGCTGCTCGGGCTGGCCGCCGAGCACGACTTCCCGATCCTATCGGTGACCATGTTCGAGCCGAACGACAAGGTCCTCGAGGGCCTCAGCCCGGAGGCTGCCGAGATCGCCGAGGAGTTCGCCCGGCGTGCCGCCGACGCCGGCATCCCCTACACGACCTTCGAGACCCAGGCGGCCGCCTCGTGGAACGCCTGGGAGATCCTCGCCCAGGGCGTGCAGGGAGCCGGGTCTCTGGACCACCAGGAGATCTGTGACTGGCTGCATGCGAACGGCGCCGACCTGACCTTCGTCGGCCACGTCGACTTCGACCCTGCGAAGAACAACTTCTGGGACACCAACCAGATGCTCAAGCAGGTCCAGGACGGCGACTGGGTGGTCGTCTGGCCGGCGGACAAGGCTGCCGCTGCGCTGCGGGGTCCGTCCAGGTAAGAGGTCGCCTGTGGAGCAAGCGATCCAGGCCGCCATCTCGGGGGCCCTCCAGGGCAGCCTCTTCGCCCTGATGGCACTCGGGCTGTCGTTGACCTGGGGCTTCCTCCGTGTGATCAACCTGGCGCACTTCGGGGTCATCCTGTTGGGCGCCTACCTGACCATCGAGTGGGCCGGGCCGACCGGGCTCGGCCCACTCGGGGTCCTCGTCGTCACCGTCCCGATCCTGTTCGTGGTCGCGGCCGTGATCCATCTCCTCTACGACCGGTTCGAGGTGTCCGAGCTGAACTCGCTCCTGATCAGCTACGGGCTCCTCATCCTCATGATCCAGCTCGTCCAGAACTACTGGACCGCCGACTTCCAGCGTCTGCCAGGTGACATCAACCCGTACGCCACCCGCTCGGTGAGCGTCGGCAGCCTGATCTTCCCGCTGCCGACGGTCATGGCGGCCCTCTTCGCCGCGGTGCTGGTGGTCGGCATCCGTCTGTTCCTCGACCGGACCTACGCCGGGCGCGCCCTCCAGGCGTTCGGCCAGGACCGGCAGATCGCGGCCGCCTTCGGCATCGACCACCGGACGCTCGGGATCCTCCTCGCGGGGGCTTCCGGGGCCACGGCGGCGGTCGCGGGCACCCTCTTCACCCTGCGGGGCACGGTCACCCCGGACTCGGCGATGGAGTGGGTGGGCCTGGTGTTCGCCATCGTCATCCTCGGCGGCATCGGCAACGTGGCCGGCACCCTCTGGGCAGGGCTCCTCGTCGGTGCGGTGTCCGGCCTGGTGGCGGTCGTCTGGAACCCGGCGACTTCGCCCCTGGTGGTCTTCTCGCTGGTCGTGCTGGCCCTGATCTTCAGGCCCCAGGGCCTCTTCCGGAGAAAGGCGGCGCATTGAGACGCGAACGAGGCTGGATCCTCATCCCGGTTCTCGCCGTCCTGGTCGCGGTGATGCCGCAGCTGCGCGATGCGACCGGGTTCGCGACCTCGTATGTGATTCTCGCCTCCGAGCTGTTGTTCTGGGCGGCGCTGGCCACGAGCTGGAACCTCCTCTCGGGATACGCCGGCTACTTCTCGTTCGGCCAGGGGGCGTTCTTCGGTGTCGGGGTGTATGCGATGGCCGTGCTCACCGTCCGGATGGGCTGGGACTGGTGGCAGGCCATCCTGGTCGGCGGGGTGCTGTCCACCGTCCTGGCGCTGGTGGTCGGCTTCATCGCCTTCCGGCTCCGCTCGCTGCGGGGCGAGATCTTCGCCCTGCTCACGCTCGCTCTCCCGTTCATCCTGCTGGCCGTCGCCCGTCTCAACGACGCCATCGACGGAGGCCAGGGGCTCACCGTCCCGGTGCCGAAGGTGCCCGGCTGGATCGGCACGCCCCAGGACTTCTTCTTCGTCGTGTCCGGGGCGGTGGCCGTGGTGGCGATCGCCGTCTCCTACTGGATGAGCCAGACCCGCTACGGCTGGGCCCTCTTCGCGATCCACGACGACGAGGACGTGGCGGAGGCGATCGGCGTCCCCACCTTCTCCCACAAGATGTACGCCATCGCGCTGACCGGCGTGATCGCCGGCCTCGCCGGTGGCGCCTACGCCCTGCGCGTCGGCTTCGTCACCCCTGAGGGCACTTTCAACCTGCGGGTGCCGGTGATGGTGATCGTGATGAGCGTCCTCGGCGGGCGCCGCCACTGGGCCGGCCCCCTGGTGGGCGCCCTCTACGTCATGATCCTCCAGAACCGCCTCCAGACCCTGAAGCTGGAGGGCTGGAGCCTCGTGATCCTGGGCGTCGTCCTCATCGCCCTCGTCCTGCTCGCCCCGGACGGGCTCATGTCCCGGTTCGCCCGGAGGCGTTGGACGGTGGCCGGTGTCGCCGTGCTCGGAGTGCTGGTCCCGGCGCTGGCCGGCGCCTTCGGTGGCGACTTCGTCTGGAGCGTCGCCTCCGGCCTGCTGCTGGCGGCCTTCGTCGGGTTCCTCCCGGCCAGGAGGACGGAGGCCGGGGAGGCCGGGTCCGGGGCCGTCGCCGCCCAGGGGGAGTGGGCGGATGCGCCCGCATCGGCGGACGAGGTGGTCGTCGAGACCGTCGACGTGAAGAAGCACTTCGGCGGCCTCAAGGCGGTCGACGGCGTCTCCATCCAGGTCCGCTCCGGCGAGATCCTCGGCCTGGTGGGTCCCAACGGCTCCGGCAAGACGACGCTCGTCAACCTCATCTCGGGCTTCTTCCCGCCGACCTCGGGGACCGTGAAGGTGGGCGGGGTGGACACCACCGGCATGCGTCCGCACCACATCGCCCATCTCGGTGTGGCGCGGACCTACCAGATCCCGCGTCCCTTCCCGTCGCTGACGGTCAGGGACAACGTGGCCATCGCCATCATGTTCGGGCGGGAGCCGAAGAGCCTGCATGCCGCCAGGCAGGAGGCCGAGCGCTACCTGGCCCTGGTGGGCCTCGCCGGACGGGGTGACGACCTGCCGGGCGGGATCAACCTCCACGAGCGGCAGCTGCTCGAGATGGCCCGGGCCATGGCGACCCGGCCCAAGCTGCTCCTGCTCGACGAGGCGCTCGCCGGGCTCAATCCGGTGGAGATCGACAACGCGGTCGAGGTCGTCTGGCGGATCCACCGCTCCGGCGTCTCGATCGTCCTGGTGGAGCACCTGTTGCGGGTCGTCAACCAGCTCGCCACCCGCATCGTGGTGATGAACCAGGGCACCGTCCTGGCCTCCGGCGAGCCTTCGGTGGTCATGAGGGATCCGCAGGTGGTCAGCGCTTATCTGGGGAGGAGTGCCGATGCTCAGGGTCACTGACATCGACGTCTTCTATGGCGACGCCCAGGCCCTCTGGTCGGTCTCGGTCGAGGTGGGGGAGGGCGAGGTCGTCTCCGTGGTCGGCCCCAACGGCGCGGGCAAGTCGACGCTGGTGAACTCGATCGCCGGCATCCTCCGCCCGCGCTCGGGCTCGATCGAGATCGATGGGGTGGACATCACCCGCGTGCCCACCCACAGGACATGCCGCGCCGGCGTCGCCATCGTCCCCGAGGGCCGGCGGCTCTTCCCGGCGATGAGCGTCCGGGACAACCTCGACCTGGGCGCCTATCACAAGGAGGCCCGGGCGAAGCGGGAGGAGACCCTGGAGTGGGTGTTCTCGCTGTTCCCGAAGCTGGCAGACCGGGCCAACCAGGTGGCCGGGAGCATGTCCGGTGGCGAGCAGCAGATGGCCGCTATCGGCCGGGCCCTGATGGCGAGACCGCGACTGCTGCTCATGGACGAGCCCTCCCTGGGCCTGGCACCGGTGATCGTGGACGAGGTGTTCGACGTGATCCGCACCGTCTGTTCGGGGGGAGTGAGCGTCGTGCTGGTGGAGCAGAACGTCCACCGGGCGCTGGAGATCTCCGACCGGGCCTACCTGCTGACGGAAGGCCGGATCACGATGAGCGGGCCGGCCGCCGAGCTGGCCAACGACCCGACCCTGCGCTCACTGGTCCTCGGGGTCTGAGCCGTTGACCCGATCGGCGTCGAAGGCGACGCCGTCGGTGAGTGATGCATGCAGGACCTCCAGCCGCGGGTCTGCCATCAGTCCGTCGATCAGCTCCCGGGTGCCGCCGACATAGGTCCAGGCGAAGTCGATCTCCGTGCTCACGAACCAGGCGCGGTCCTCGGGCCACCAGAGGTTGACGGACTGCCACCCCCGGCTGGACATGGTCTCCAGGGCACCCTCGATCGGCCCGTGCAGCAGCCAGTACTCGCGGGCCGGCAGCTCGAATGCCGGAGGCAGTGGCTCGTCCCGGTCCGGGAGGGCCTGAACACCTCCCGACGCCCGGGTCCCCGGTCGTGGGGCGAGTCGGTGGGCGCCCCATCCGGTCCAGACGGCGAACCACACCGATCCCGGAGTCGTGGTGTGGGAGCGCAGATGCTCGACGAGGACCCCGGTCAGGTCCTCGGGGATGCTGCCCGCCATCGGTCCCTCGTCCCATGGAGCCCCGGGCTCGCCGGGCGGCAGACCGGAGATGGCGTGCCACTGCATCTCCGGGTGGACGGCTCGGCTGTTGTGCGCGGCGACCTCGGACCAGGAGACCGGTCTGCCGTCGCGGCGCGCCGGGTGGAGGATCCGGCCGTATCTCTCGAACCCCTCGGGGATCACCGAGGCGACGTTCACCCCGAACGTGGTCAAACGCTCCCTCACCCAGGCGGCGGGGGAGAGGTCGAATACCCCCTCGAGCACTCCGATCCGCACGGGCGTAAAGGTATTTCGGCCGCGAAACCGGGTGCGGGGGTATATGTTCGGTCTGGTGATCCACGAGCTCCGCATCTACGAGATCTACGAGCACAACCAGCAGGCCTTCCTCGACCGCTTCCGGGATCACGCCGCACGCATCATGGAGCGGTATGAGTTCGACATCCGCGCCATGTGGGTGGAGCGGGGCGGGGACCGGCCCCGGTTCGTCTACCTCCTGGCGTGGCCCGACGACGACGCGATGCGCTCCTCATGGGAGGCGTTCCTGGCGGACGAGGAGTGGAGGCAGATCAAGCGGGACACCACCGCCGCCCACGGCGACCTGGTGGGTGAGATCGACGAGATGATCCTCGTCCCCACCGACTTCTCCCCGTCGATCTGAGACCTGGCCCGTCCGGGTCCTACGAGCCGACCCCGCCGGGTCGCACGGTGCGAGGCCGGATCGGGGGTGACGGCCGGCAGGCCGTCACCCCTCCCACGGACGGCATCCGTATTCGGTGGTGGCCCGGAAGGCCGCGTCCCGGACCCAGCGGTGTGCGTCGGTCCATTGGCTCGTGTCGGCGGGCCAGGTCTCCCGGGCGATGGCCTCGACCCCGTCCGGGATGGGCTCATGCTCGGCGATGCACTTCAGGAGGTTGTCCACCCAGACGGACCAGGGGATCAGGGTCGGGTCGATCGCCTCGAGCCATGCCTTCTCGATCGGTTGGAGGCCGGCGTCCTCCTTGCACCGCTCCCAGCGCCGGCTCAGTTCCTCCTCGTCCCAGGTCGCATCGTCGCTCCCGATGACGACCTGGACGTCCAGCCGCTTCGTGGGGTCGTCGCCCCTGGGGCCTCCGAACGCCAGTGTCATGGCTGCATCGGGATCGCTCCCGAACCGGTTCGGCCCGATGACCTCGTACCCGTGGTCCCGGAGGCAGCCCGCCACCTGCTGGTACGCCGCCTCGTACCGCTCCCAGAGCCGGGCGTTGTCGTCGGAGGCGTCCAACTGGCCGGAGCCGAACGGGTGTCCGGCCCCGGGTGACGGGGTCAGGGCCACCGCCGCGATGATCAGTGCGACCCCGCCGAGGGTGCCCGCGGCCAGCTCGACGGCCCTGCGCCGGCGATGGCGACGCCGCAGGTCATCCGGGGTCGGATGCGGGAGGGTCGCGATCGCCTCCCGAACCCTTCGGCCCGCCTCTTCCAGCCTCTCATCGATCGTCATCGACCACCTCCTCGCCGAAGGCGCGGGCCAGGGCTTGCTTCGCCCGCGCCAGGTGTGTCTTCACCGTGTTGACGCTGCAGCCGAGGATCCGGGCGATCGCTTCGATCGACCGGCCCTCGTAGAAGCGGAGGGCGACCACCTGGGCCTGCCGTGCGGGGAGACGACGCACCTCCGTCCACAGGGCGATGGCCTCGGTGTCGACCTCCAACGGGTCGCGGTGGCCCAAGGCGACGCGGACGACGGCCCTGGTCTCCGCCTGGAGACGGCGGAAGGGGGGCACCGCCCGGTTGGCGACCACGCGTCGCACCCAGGCGCCGGGGTCCTCGTAGGCGCCGATCCGGCCCCAGCGACGGAAGGCGTGGAGGAACGCCTCCTGGGTGAGGTCCTCGGCCGCGACCCGGTTGCCGCAGAGCACGAAGGCGAGACCGAGCACCCGGCGGTACTCCCGGCCGAAGAAGGACTCGAAGCTCTCGACGGTCACCTCCCGGTCGGAGCGGGCTCTCGCGGCCACCACGGCCTCGTGATCTGCCATACCGAACGCACTGGAGGCGGGAGATGGGTGACACCGGCGGTCCGGCCGGCAGGTTCCCGGCGGGAAGGGGCGGGGGCGTCCCGGCCCGCTGACACGCGGAGACCCGAACGGGTACGATTTGGCCTTCGATCAACGGCCCTCTTAGGGTTGTGAAACGTTTCACAAACGGGTCCCGTGAGCAAGCAGACCACCACGTCCCAGATCGCCGCGGCCATCGACGAAGGGTGGCTGTCGGGCGGATCCTTCCTCAACTCGATCATCGCCGGAACGCTGCTGGGCTACCTGCTCGACCGGTGGCTCGACACCACGCCCTGGCTCGTGATCACCGGGGTGGTGCTCGGGTCGTACACGGGATTCGTCCATCTCTGGAGACAGATCAAGCAACAGGACCAGACGGTTGACCATTGAGCCCGTAGCCATCGAGAGCCGCCTGGCGATCCACACGGTGTCCCGCGCCGTGTACGTGGCGCCCGTCCTCGTCGCCGTCTTCTGGCTGACCCGGGGCTTCACCGGGGCCTGGAGCTCGGCGATTGGGGTGGCGGTGGTCGTGGGCAACTTCCTCCTGGCAGGCGCAATCTTCTCGATTTCGGCCAGGATGGGACTTGCTGCCTATCATGCGGGCGCCCTGCTCGGGTTCTTCCTCCGGCTGGGCCTGCTGACCCTCACCATGTTGGTCATCGCCAACCTGGTGCCGATCGACCGCCTGGCGTTCGGGCTCACCGCGGTCGTCGCCTATCTGGTGTTGATCGGCGCCGAGGCCCTGGCGGTGGTCAAAGGAAAGGAAAAGGAACTCGAGTGGAGCAAGTGATCCTCGCTTTCAGCTGCGACCCGGTAAATCAGCCGTTGTGCATCCCCGAGTCGGTCCTGGAGCTCTTCGAGCTGCCGGTGCTGTTCGGGCCGGTGAACCGGGCGATGGCGTACATGTTCCTCGCCGCGCTGATCGTGATGGCGCTCCTGTTCTTCGCCTACCGGCGCAAGGCGGCCGTCCCGACCAAGTTCGGCGCCGCGGTGGAGAGCCTCGTCGACTTCGTCCGCAACGACATCGCCATCGGCGTGATCGGCCCTGGCGGCGAGAAGTACGCCCCCTACCTGCTCTCGCTGTTCCTCTTCATCCTGATCGGGAACTTCATGGGGATCACCCCGTTCATCATGTTCCCGATCGCCTCGAGGATCGCGCTGCCGATCGTCCTGGCCCTCACCACCTATGTGATCTTCGTGATCGCCGGCATCAAGAAGCAGGGCTTGGCCTACCTCGGCCACCTGCTCTGGCCGCCGGACGTCCCCGTCGCACTGCGGCCGCTCATCGGCATCATCGAGCTGGTCTCCACGCTGGTGGTGCGGCCCTTCTCGCTGGCGGTCCGACTCTTCGCCAACCTGGTGGCCGGCCACACGATGCTGGCCCTGCTGCTGGGTTCCGGCGTCGCCTTCATGATCGCCATCCCCGAGATCGGCATCGTGAAGGGCGGGGTCGTGGGAGTGCTCTGGTTCGTGCTCGGCATGGCCATCTACATGCTCGAGATGCTGGTGCTCTTCCTCCAGGCCTACATCTTCACCCTGCTGTCGGCCGTGTACATCGAGAGCTCGATTCACCCGGCCCACTGAGAGAAGTCCGAGAAAGAAAGGGAACGGAACAATGGATGCAGTGATCGCATCGGCGGCGATGGCCCTCCAGGTCCTCGCCCAGGAGACGAGCGGCCTCACCGGGAACATCGGTACCGGTCTCGCCGCGATCGGTTACGGCCTCGGCGCCATCGGCTCGGCCATCGGCGTGGGCATGGTCGCCGGTAACGCCGTCCAGGCGATGGCCCGTCAGCCCGAGGTGGCCGGTCTGCTCCGGACCAACATGTTCATCGGCATGGCCCTGGCCGAGGCCCTCGCTCTGATCGGCTTCGTGGTCTTCTTCCTCGCCGGCTGATGCTGAACCTGTTCGTGCTCGCCGCGGAGGAGGGTCACGCAGAAGGCCCCGCCGCACTGCTCCTTCCGGCGAAGGAGGAGTTGATCGCAGGCATCGTCGCCTTCGCGATCGTCTTCCTCTTCGTCTGGAAGTTCGTGTGGCCCTCCCTGAACAAGACCCTGGAGGCCCGCCAGGCTGCCATCACCGGCCAGATGCAGCAGGCCGAGGCCGCCAAGGTGGAAGCCGAGAAGCTCCTGGCCGACTACCAGGCTCAGCTCGCCGAGGCCAAGGCCGAGGCCAACCGGATCCTCGACGAGGCCCGTTCCCAGGCTGAGCAGATGAAGGCCGACATCCTCGCCAAGGCCCAGGCCGAGGCCGAGGAGATCCGGGCCAAGGCCCGCGAAGAGGCTCAGAACGAGCTGTCCCGGGCGCTCGCCGACGCCCGCGGCCAGGTGGGTCAGATCTCCGTCGAGCTCGCCGAGAAGATCGTGGGCAAGACGCTCGACGCCAGCGCCCACCAGGAGCTGATCGATCAATTCCTGGCCGACCTGGAGAGGTTGTAAGCAGTGTCAGAGAGGATCGCCGGTTTCGCTGCGGGCATCTACGAGATGGCCCGCTCCGAAGGCGAAGAGGAGCGTCTCGTAGCCGAGCTCTCCGCCGTGGCGCGCGCCATGGAGACCTCGGACGAGCTGCGGGCCACTCTCACCGACCCGCAGCTGCCCGCCGAGCGCAAGCAGGGTGTGCTCGACGACCTGATCGGCGGCCGCGCCTCTCGTCTCACCAGGAGCGTCCTGCAGCTGATCATCAGCCTCGACCGTGCCTCCGAGCTGCCCAAGATCGTCCGTTCCCTGATGGAGTCGGCAGCCTCGTCGCGGTCCAAGGCCCTCGCCGAGGTCCGGTCCGCGGTCCCGCTCGACGACGCCACTGTGGCCCGTCTCGCCGAGGTACTCGGCCGGGCGACGGGCAAGGACGTCGAGGTGCGGGTCGTGGTCGACCCCTCGGTCATCGGGGGGCTCGTGGCCCGGGTCGGTGACACGGTCATCGACGGGTCGATCGCCAAGAAGGTGGCCTCCCTGCGCCAGCTCGTTACCAGCCGTTAGGAGACCCACTTGTCCGATCTCACCATCACCCCCGACCAGATCACGGAAGCGCTCCGCAACCGGTTGGCCGACTGGAAGCCGGAGACGCAGAAGGAGACCGTCGGCTACGTCACCGCCATCGCCGACGGCGTGGCCCGTGTCGCCGGCCTCCCCTCGGTCATGGCCTCGGAGCTGCTGGAGTTCCCCGGCGGCCTGATGGGCGTGGCCCTCAACATCGACGAGAACGACCTCGGCGTGGTGCTCCTCGGTGACTACAACCACATCGAGGAGGGCAGCCCCGTCAAGCAGACCGGCACGGTGCTCTCCGTCCCGGTGGGCGACGGTCTGCTCGGCCGTGTCGTGGACGCCCTCGGCAACCCGATCGACGGGAAGGGCCCGATCCCGTACACCGAGCGTCGCCTCCTCGAGGTCCAGGCGCCCTCCGTGGTTCAGCGCCAGCCGGTGAAGGAGCCGCTGCAGACAGGTATCAAGGCCATCGACGCCCTCACCCCGATCGGCCGCGGCCAGCGTCAGCTGATCATCGGCGACCGGCAGACCGGCAAGACCGCCATCGCCGTAGACACGATCATCAACCAGAAGCAGTTCTGGGGCACACCGAACCAGGTGAAGTGCATCTACGTGGCGATCGGCCAGAAGGCGTCCACCGTCGCCGAGGTCGTCGCCAAGCTCGAGGAACATGGGGCCATGGAGTACACGGTGGTGGTCAACGCCGCCGCCTCCGACGCCCCGGCCCTTCAGATGTACGCCCCGTATGCCGGCTCGGCCATCGGCCAGTACTGGATGTACAACGGCGAGCACGCCCTGGTCATCTTCGACGACCTGTCTAAGCAGGCGGTGGCGTACCGCGAGATCTCGCTGCTGTTGCGCCGTCCCCCGGGCCGTGAGGCGTACCCCGGTGACGTCTTCTACCTCCACAGCCGTCTGCTGGAGCGTTGCGCCAAGCTGTCGGCGGAGATGGGCGGCGGCTCGCTGACGGGTCTCCCGATCATCGAGACCAAGGCCAACGACATCTCGGCGTACATCCCGACGAACGTCATCTCGATCACCGACGGCCAGTGCTTCCTGGAGACCGACCTGTTCTTCCAGGGCATCCGCCCGGCCATCAACGCCGGCGTCTCGGTGTCCCGCGTCGGTGGTAGCGCCCAGATCCCGGCCATGCGCAAGATCGCCGGCCCGCTGCGTCTCAACCTGGCGCAGTACCGTGAGCTGGCGGCCTTCGCCGAGTTCGGCTCCGAGCTCGACGCCGCCTCGCTCGCCCAGCTGGAGCGTGGCCGCCGGGTCGTCGAGGTCCTCAAGCAGCCGCAGTTCGCTCCGGTGCCCGTCGAGGAGCAGGTCCTGGCGCTGTACGCGGTGACCGAGGGCCACATGGACGACGTCGCCGTGGAGGACATCCGTCGGTTCGAGACCGGGCTGCGGCAGTTCTTCAACGACCGCTACAGCCACGTCTTGGCCCACATCCGCGACACCGGCAGCCTGCCCGAGGCCGAGACCCTGGTGGAGGGCATCCGGGCGTTCAAGGAGACCTTCCAGCCCTCCAAGACCGAGGAGTAAGAGCACTTGGCCAGCGCCGCACTCCGAGACACGCGACGCCGCATCCAGAGCGTCCAGGCGACTGCGAAGATCACGCGGGCGATGGAGCTCATCGCGGCCAGCCGCATCCCGAAGGCCCAGGCCCGGGTGCTCGGCTCCAAGCCGTACACCGAGAAGCTGATCGAAGTGATCAAGAACGTCGGTGCGGCCGGCGCCGGGGGTCATCCGCTCCTAGAGCGCCGCGAGCCGAACCGGGTCGCCGTCCTGGTCGTCGCCTCGGACCGCGGCCTGGCGGGTGCCTACGCCTCGAACATCATCCGGATGGCCGAGCTGCGGATCATCGAGCTGCAGCAGCAGGGCCGGGAGGTGTTCATCTACGCGGTGGGGAAGAAGGCCCAGAACTACTTCCGCTATCGCGGCTACCGCATCGAGCAGGCCTGGCTGGGAGTGACCGACACCCCCGGCTATGGCGACGCCCGTGCGATCGCCCGCACCCTCATGGCGGCGTACGGCGACGAGCGGATCGACGCGGTGGAGGCGTTCTACACCAAGTTCGTGTCGGCGCTGACCCAGACCCCCACCCAGCAGGAGGTCCTCCCGATCACCCGTCCGGAGATGACGGACGAAGAGGCTGCCGCACGGGTTTCCTACCAGTTCGAGCCGTCACCCGACGAGATCCTCGCCCGGTTGCTTCCGATGTATGTGGAGGCGCTGGTCTTCAACATGCTCCTCGAGGCTTCGGCGTCCGAGCACTCGGCGCGCCGCCGTGCCATGAAGGCGGCGACCGAGAACGCCGAGGAGCTGATCCGGGTGCTGACAGTTCAAGCCAACAGAGCACGCCAGGCCGAGATCACCACGGCGATCACGGAGATCGTGAGCGGCGCGGAGGCCCTGGCATCCCAGAAGTGACGAGAAACGGAGTCGTGAGATGAGCGAAGCCAGAGGGCGCATCGTGAAAGTGGCCGGTCCGGTCGTGGACATCGAGTTCCCGCCGGACGCCCTGCCGGACATCCTCAACGCCGTGGTGATGGAGTTCGAGGTCGCCGGGCAGAAGCGGCGGGTCATCGCCGAGGTGGCGCAGCACCTGGGCGACTCGAAGGTCCGCGCCGTGGCCATGGCCCCGACGGACGGTCTCGTCCGCGGCACCGAGGTGGTCGACACCGGCGGCCCGATCAGCGTGCCGGTCGGCGACCAGACCCTGGGTCACATCTTCAACGTCTGGGGCCAGTCCCTCGACGCCCCCGACAAGGAGTTCGGCGATCCGACCTGGCCGATCCACCGCACGCCGCCGGCGTTCGAGGAGGTCGAGCCGCAGACCGAGATCTTCGAGACCGGCATCAAGGTGCTCGACCTGATCTGCCCCTACCTCAAGGGCGGCAAGATCGGTCTGTTCGGCGGCGCCGGCGTGGGCAAGACGGTGCTCATCCAGGAGATGATCAACCGTGTCGCCACCCAGCACGGTGGTGTGTCCGTGTTCGCCGGTGTCGGCGAGCGCACCCGTGAGGGCAACGACCTCTACCTCGAGATGCAGGAGTCGGGCGTCATCGACAAGGCCGTGCTCGTGTTCGGCCAGATGGACGAGCCCCCGGGCGTGCGTCTTCGGGTCGCCCTCTCGGCCCTCACCATGGCCGAGTACTTCCGTGACGTCCAAAACCAGGACGTGCTCCTGTTCCTCCAAAACATTTCCCGTTTCACACAGCCGGGT
>QGUS01000245.1 GCA_003242515.1 Actinomycetota bacterium | reverse complement strand
CTCTCGGGGGCGTCGCCGGGGGGTGTTCCCCCCCGGGCCCCTCCATCGCTTCGTCGAGGGAGGTGGCGCCAACCTGGGCTTCAACGGGATCGCCGTCGCCCTCCTCGCCCGGCTCAACCCGATGGCCGTCATCCCGGCCGCCCTGGTGCTGGGAGCCCTCTCCGCCGCCGGGCCAACCGTCCAGCTGTTCATGGACGTCCCGCTTGACGTGCTCCGGATCATGGAGGGGACGATCATGATCGTCGCCGTCCTCCCCGTCCTCACCAGGAGCAGGACATGACGCTGGTGGACGGAATCATCGCCACCTCGGTGCTCCTGGCGCCGGCGATCGTCCTCACGGCGATGGGCGGCCTGCTTCACCAGCGGTCGGGCGTCGTCAACATCGCCCTCGAGGGGCTGATCCTCGCCGGCGCCCTCGTCGGCCTCGTCGTGGCCGACGCCACGGGCTCGACCCTCGGGGGCGTCGCTGCGGCGGTGTCGGTCGGAGCGGTGCTCGGGTGGGCCTACTCCGCCGTCATCACCCGGCTGGGGGGCAACATGATCATCGTCGGGCTCGGCTTCAACTTCCTCGTCCTGGGAGCAGCCGGCCTGTTCCTGGTCCAGACCTTCGGCAGCCGCTCCAGCTTCCGGCCGTCGGAGCGGCTCTTCCTCCCCGCCCTCGGGCTCGACTTCCTGGCCGGCGTCCCCGTGCTCGGCCCGCTGCTCGCCCGGAACGACGTGATCGTCTGGCTGACCATCCCGATCGTCGCCCTGGTCGCCTTCATCCTCGACCGGACCACCTGGGGCCTGCGTCTCCGTGCCGTCGGCGCCGACCCCGTGGCCAGCACGAACCTCGGCCTGAACGTCCGCGGCCTCCAGGACTCCGCGGGTGCGGCGGCCGGAGCACTGGCGGCGCTCGGTGGCGCGCACCTGGCGGTCGGGGCCACGGGGCTGTTCTCTACCGGGATGAGCGCCGGCCGCGGCTACATCGCCTTGACCGCCATCTACTTCGGGCGCACCCGCCCCTGGGTCACCACCGTGGCGTGCCTCGTCTATGTGGTGGCCGACGCGGTCCAGGGGCGCCTCCAGTTGCAGCTTCCCTGGATCCCGGTGCGCCTGGTCCAGGTGCTTCCGTACGTGGCCGTGATCGTGGTGTTGATCCTGGCCCAGTTGACCTCAAAGAGGAGACGCATCGCATGAGTGAGACGACAGCCCTGGTGCTCGTCGACGTCCTGAACGGCTTCTTCCATCCGGACGGTGCCATGTGGTACCCGGAGGTCGAGTCGGTCGTCGAGCCCCTCCACCGCCTCCTGGACACGGCCCGCGCCTCAGGCACCAGCCTCGTGGTCCACGTCGCCGACCGGCACCGCCCCGGGGTGTACGACGCCGAGTTCGACCACATCCCCGAGCACCTCGGTCGGGGCGGCCATGACGCCGAGTGGTTCGCCGGATTCGAGCCGCAGGCCGGGCCGAAGGAGGTCGTGGTGGAGAAGCGCCGCTACTCGGCGTTCTTCGCCACCGACCTCGCGCTCATCCTCCACGAGCACCGCATCGAGACGGTCGTCGTCGCCGGTGTCAAGACCAACGTCTGCATCCGGGCCACCGTCACCGACGGCTTCCAGCACGGCTACCGGATGGTCGTGCCCCGCGAGGCGACCAACTCCAATCGCAAGCACCTCGAGGAGGCGTCCATCGAGGACATCAGCCGCTACATCGCCGGGGTCGTGCCCCTCGAACAGGCCCTGGGGCTGCTCCGATGACGGACGGCCACCAGCTCCGCGTGCTCGTCACCGGATACGCCAGTCTGGACCGGGCGATCCGGGTGGACCGCTGTCCCGGCCCCGGCGCCACCGGCGTGGTGCAGCGCGTCGTCGATGCGCGGCGACGCCCCGGGGGTGTCGCCCACGCCGCCATGGCCCTGGCTGCCGGGGGAGCGGCCGTCTCCGTCATCACCGCGGTGGGCGCCGACGAGCCGGGTCGGGACTTCGTGGGGGCGCTGTCCGGGGCCGGCTGTGACACCTCGCTGGTCCTGGAACGGGGAGACACCAGTCCCTACACCGACCTCCTCTATGCCGACGACGGCTCCACCGCCTGCCTCTTCCACCCCGGCGCCCCCGGTCCCTGGGAACTGGACGCACGCCATGCGGAGGCTGCGGCCGGAGCCGACGCCGTCGTCTGCATGGTCGGCCCTGCCGACGTCACCACCGCGGTACTCGATGCCGTCCGCGACGACGCCGTGGTGGCGTGGGTGGTCAAGGACGACCGCCAGGCGATCGCCGGGGGCCTGGCCCGGCGCCTCAGCGGCCGTGCCGACCTGATCTTCTGCAACCGTGACGAGAGCCGCCTCGTGGACAGGGAGGTGCTCCGCCCGGCCACGGTCGTGGTCCAGACCGCCGGGCCTGATCCGGTCGAGGTGACCGAAGGTGGCGAGCGCAGCACCCACCCGGTCGAGCCGCTCCAGCGAGTGCCCGTCGACCCCACCGGCGCCGGCGACGCGTTCGCCGGAGGGTTCATCGCCGCCCACCTCCAGGGCGCCTCGACCGCTGGGGCGACCACGGCCGGCATGGCGGCTGCCCGGCGGCTGCTCCTCTCCCGTGACAGCGAAGGGGGTGACCGATGAAGCGTGCGTGGTACCTGGGGGTCACCGAGGAGGAGGTCCCGGAGAAGGTGATCCTCGTCGGTGACCGCAGCCGGGTGCTGCGTGCCGCCGGCATGCTCGAAGGTGCCCGGGTCCTCAACGAGGAACGCGGCCTGACCACGACCCTCGGGAACTGGCTCGACATGCCCGTGATGGTGTCGGCCTTCGGGATGGGTGCGCCCATCGCCGCCGTCGTGATGCACGAGCTGGCGGACCTGGGGGCCCGGCTGTTCGTGCGGGCGGGGACGATGATGACCCGGTCACCCGACCTCGGGACCTTCATCGTCGCCGAGCGTGCCCTCATCCACGAGGGCACCTCCGCCACCTACGGGTACACAGAGCCGGAGATCGAGCTCGACGCCGGGATCGCCGCCAGCCTGGTGCGCGCCGCCGACGGCGAACCGGTGGCGATCGGCACGGTTGCCAGTTGCGACGGCTTCTACACCCAGATGACCGACCTGTTGGGCGGCAGGGGCGACGGGGCCGAGCTGGACCGCCTCTGGAACGACGAGGAGGTCATCGGCGTCGACATGGAGACCTCAGCCCTGCCCTGGGCTGCCCGCGGCCTGGGGTCGGGCTCCGGTCGATTCTGCCTCCCAAGCGTCTTCCTCTTATCAA
>QGUS01000244.1 GCA_003242515.1 Actinomycetota bacterium | reverse complement strand
GGTCGAACGGCGGACGGTTGGTCTCCGCGACCGCCGCGATCAGGAAGATCACGAAGGCGGCGATCTGCGGGATGATGTTCCAGCGGGGCACCCAGGAGAGGAGCGGGTGGATGTCGCCCCAGTTCCCCTGCTGCCGGAGCACGATCTCCTGCAGCGACAGCGTCCCGCCGTCACCCTGCGTCGCGGAGAACAGCACCACGGCGACCAGCGAGAGGCCGATCGCCGCCTCGTAGGAGATCGCCTGGGCCGTGGCTCGCACACCACCGAGCAGCGGGTACTTGGAGCCCGACGACCAGCCGGCGAGCACGGTGGAGTACACCGCCATCGACGACATGGCGAGGATGAACAGCAGGCCAATGTTGAGGTCGGCGCCGAGCAGGGTCACCTCGGTGTCCCCGATGTGGAACGAGCCGCCCCAGGGGACGTTCATGAAGATGAGGAACGCAGGGACCGTCGCCAGGAACGGGGCCAGGACGAACATCGCCACCTCGGCCCGGTTCGGCACGATGGACTCCTTGAACAGGAGCTTGAGGGCGTCGGCCAGGGTCTGGAGCACGCCGTGAGGGCCGGCCCGCATCGGGCCCAGCCGGTTCTGCATGTCGGCGACGACCTTGCGCTCGATCCAGACGTTGAGGATCGTGGCGAGGAGCAGCAGCACCAACGCCCCGACCACCCTGATGAGGATGGAGACCCACTCGAGGCCCGTCATGACACCACCGTCACCCTGACGACGGGATCCGTGCCGAGCTGGGCGCCGCCGGCCTGGTTAGCCGGGACGTAGACCACGCCGGACGGGGTCCCCTCGTCGAACACCACGTCGAACTCGCCCTCACCCTGCCGGGTGACCAGGCGCACCTTCGCCCCCTCCCGGGCCCCGAGCTTCGGAGCGTCGGCGGGGTTGATCTTCGCCACGGCACCGGGGGCCAGCTTGCGCAGCGCCGGGCTGTGACGGAGCCGGACACCGTCGTCGTACATGACCCGGGCGACATGGAGCGTGAACTCGGCCTCGGGCGCGGACGGGCCGTCGAAGCGGACCGGGATGTGCTCCAGCGTGGCGCCGCCCTCCAGCGGCACCACCACGCCGTCCCGGTGCTCCCACTCGAACATGCTCCAGTTCACGCCCGCGTACGCCGGCGCCACCTCGGCGATCTCCTTGGAGATGGCCTCGGCGGAGACCAGCCCCATCGGCGCGCCCATCAGGATGGCGAGGTCCTCGATGATCGCCCAATCGACCCGGGCCTGGCCCGGGGCGCGGCGGACCTGGTTGACGAGCTGGACCCGGCCCTCGAGGTTGGTGACCGTGCCGTCCTTCTCCGACAGGGTCGCCGCCGGGAGGATCACGTCGGCGTCGCGGTTGGAGTCGTGGACGAAGGTGTCGATCGAGACCACGAAGTCGGCCGCGGCGAACGCCTCGGAGGCGAGGCGGGCGTCCGGGAAGTCCCGCATCGGGTCGGCGCCCACCAGGACGAGGCCCTTGATCTCGCCGGCGGCCATGGCCTCGAGGATCCCCCGGGCGTCCTTGCCGGGACGGGCCGGGACCTCGCCCCACCGGCCGGCGAGCCGGGCGGCGGCGTCGGCGTCGAGGCCGACTCGGCCCGGGAGCAGGTCCGGGGCGAGGCCCATGTCCAGGGCGCCGTAGGTGTTGGCCCGGGAGCTGAGCGGCAGAATCTTGCAGACGGCCGCCCTGGAGCGGACGTAGGCGGCGACCGACTCGGCGAGCCTCGGGTCGTCGGCCTGGTCCGTCATCCCGACCAGGACCACCACCTTCTTGCCGGTGACGGCCTCGTCGAATGCGGGGTGCTCGCCGGCGGAGATGGCGTCGAGCAGGGCGAACCCGCCGCCGGGGCGGTAGGTGAGCTTCTGGCTGGCCCGGTCGTCGAGGCCATTGGCCCTCGGGTGCACCACGACGAGCTTCACGCCGAGGTCCTGGGCGGCCCGGCGGGTGCGGAGATACAGCGTCGGGTGCTCCTCCTTGAGGTCCGGGCCCCAGACCACGATCGTGTCGGCGGTGTCGAGGTCGGCGATGCGGGCCCGGTCCACGGTGGCGGCCAGGAAATGGGAAGACAGAGCGTCGCCCATGCGGGCGTCGACGTTGTTGGTGCCGAGCACGGTGCGGGCGAAGCGGGAGACGGCGTAGGCGTCCTCGTTGGTGCCCTGGGCGCCGCCCAGGACCGCCAGGGCGTCGCCGCCACGCTCAGCCTTGATGGCACCGAGGCGCTCGGCCACCGCCTGCAGGGCCTCGCTCCACTCCACCGGGACCAGCTCGTCGCCCTTGCGCATCAGCGGGGTGAGGACCCGGTCCTCGGACGAGATGTACTGGAAGCCGAAGCGGTCCTTGTCCGACAGCCAGCCGTGGTTGGTGGCGTCGTTGTCCACCCCGAGGAAGCGCAGCACCTGGTCGTGGCTGGCGTGGATCTCGATCCGCGGGTGGGCGGTGTCGAACAGCGACGAGCTCTCCACCTTCACGAGGTCCCACGGGCGGGCCCGGAAGCGGTAGGGCCGGGCGGTGAGGGCACCGACCGGGCAGATCTGGACGGTGTTGCCCGAGAAGTAGGAGGAGAAGGGCTCGGCCGGGAAGGTGTTGACCTGGACGTGGTTGCCGCGGTCGATGAACTCGATGAGCGGATCGCCGGAGACCTCGTCGGCGAAGCGGACGCAGCGGGCGCAGAGGATGCACCGCTCCCGGTCGAGCAGCACCAGGTCGCTGATCGGGATCGGCTTCTCAAAGGTGCGCTTGAACTCGACGAAGCGGCTCTCCCCGGGCCCGTGGGACAGGGCCTGGTCCTGCAACGGGCACTCGCCGCCCTTGTCGCAGACCGGGCAGTCCAGCGGGTGGTTGATGAGCAGGAACTCGAGGATCGCCTCCTGCGACTTGGCCACCGTCTCGGTCTTGGTGTTCACCACCATGCCGTCGGCGACGGGAGTGGTGCACGCCGGGACGAGCGCCGGGCCGCGCGGGGTCTCCATCTCGACCAGGCACATGCGGCACATCCCGACGGGGGCCATCCGCTCGTGCCAGCAGAAGCGCGGGATGTAGGTGCCCGTGTCCTGGGCGGCCTTGATCAGCAACTCGCCGGCGGGCACCTGGTGCTCCTCGCCGTCGACGGTGATGGTCCCCATCTGCCGTTCGTGGGCCATCGCCCCCTCCCCGCATGGGCCGGGCCCTGGGGAACCGGCCACCCGCCGTTCCCCACGACGGCCGGCCCCCCGCCCCGAAAGTATATTTTGGGGTTGTCTTT
>QGUS01000243.1 GCA_003242515.1 Actinomycetota bacterium | reverse complement strand
CTAGTGGGTACTACTACGGGATCGAAGTCCCCGCCAACAAGACCGAAATCCAGGTGAAGATTTTCGATGCGGGCCTTTATCCACGCACAAACGGCCAGACCGAAACGGGCGACCTGCAAAACCTGAAAGACTCCAACAACGGCTCCTTCAACACCACATACCGGGTGTTGGCTCCTGACGACACCCCGCTGGACCCGACTGACAATTCGAACGTGATCTGCAGCCAGACATTCGGCACCAATCAGAGCTCACCGAACACAAAGAACGTCTGGCGAACGGTCTGCACAATACCCAATCCCACAGCCGGCATTTATGTGCTGAACGTGCGGACATCCGGTAGTGGAGGTGGAAACAACAGCTACTCGATCGGCGTCTCAAGCTCAGGAGGCAACGCCAGCGAGCACGCTCGGGTCTACGCGATCAACGACATGTCGATCTTCACCAACTCGATCTCCGGAACCGCCACGGTCTACCTCGCCGAGGTGGAGGAAATCCACGCTGGGAAGACCCTCCTTCTCGGGTTCTACGATCCGGGAGAGAACTTGAGTGGAAACGCGTGGGTAACCGTGCGACGACCCCGCTCGAACTCGGGCCCCGGACCAATTCCGAACTGTGATTGGACTTCGACCCATGACGACGGGACCCCTGGACCGAGTGGTTCCGGACAGTGCAGGATCCAGAGCACGATAAGTGGCAGTCCCCGATTCGACAGCCACTGGCTGAATTCCCGGATCAACATCCCGTCCGGCTACACCTGCCCTACATACAACGGTGGACCGAATTGCTTCTGGACCATGAATCTGGACATGGGCACTTCCCAAGACAGAACCACCTGGGCCGCACGTGTGATCGGCAACCCGGTCCGCTTGGTTCCGAACGACACATCGACAACCCCATGAAACGCCTTCGACGCTTGATAGGACGGGATGAGCGCGGGGCCACGCTCATCGAATTCTCCCTCATATTCACGCTCTTGCTGGTGCTCGCACTCGGGGCATTCGAATACGGGATGGCACTACGCGATTGGCAGTCGGTGACCATCGCCACCCGGGAAGGGGCCCGCGTCGCGGCTTCGGCTGCGAATTACGGCGAGGCCGACTGCACCATCCTCGAAGCGACCGCTGGCGCCCTGCGATCGTTCCGAAGTGGAGTGGTCCGGGAAGTGCACATCTTCAAGTCGGATGAGGACGGTGGGTACTCAGCGGCCACCGCAAACCGCTATCGACCGCTGCTCAGCGGAGAGAGCACCGCCGGTCTCTCGTTGGTGGCTTGCGGTGCCTCCACGTGGGTGCGGATCGCAGCGCCATGGCCGCCGGCCGCACGCCTCAACCCTTCGGGCGACCCGTTCTGGATCGGAGTCCGGCTGATCTATGACCATCCGTGGCAGACCAATTTCTTGTGGTGGAACGGCACAGTGCAATGGACGGATGACGCGGTGTTCCGCATCGAGCCGCCGCCACCCAACGCCTGACGGATTCGAAGCTCACAACAGACGGGGCGATGCGGTGGCATCGCCCCGTCCCCGTTTCCGGGCGAGCCTGGATGAAGCCCCGGCTCTCGTCCCTATCCTGCGTTGGCCATGGCTGATTTCCCGCAGTACCTGCCCGCGCTGGTCACCCCGTTCACCCCGGGCGGCGAGCTCGACCTGAAGGCCCACGGCCACAACGTCCGCCTCCTCTCCGAGGCCGGGATCGAGGGCTTCCTCATCGCCGGCTCCACCGGTGAGGGCCCCTACCTGGAGCCGGGCGAGCGCGGCCGTCTCGTCAAGGCCGTGCGCCGTCGCAAGACCCACCTCATGGTGGGCATCGCCGCGGAGACCGTGCGGATGGGGCTGCGGCTCGTCGACGAGGCGGTCTCGGCGGGCGCCGACAGCCTCCTCGTGCTCACTCCCACCACCATGGCGCGCAACCGTGACGACGCCGTCGCCCGGTACTTCCAGGCGATCGCCGACCACTCCCCCGTCCCGGTGCTCCTCTACTCGGTGCCGCCCTACACCGCGTACAACCTCCCCGTCCCGGTGATCGAGAAGCTGGCCCGGCACCGAAACATCGTCGGCATGAAGGACTCTTCCGGCGACGTGGTGCGTCTCCAGGCGATCGCCGACGCCACGCCGTCCAGCTTCATCCTCTACAACGGGGCTTCCCGGGCGCTCGCCGCGGCGGCCGCGGTCGGCTGCTACGGCGCCATCACCGCCTCCGGCAACTACGCCCCGAGCCTGGTCCTGGAGATCGTCCGGACCGCACCCTCCGACCCCCTGACGGCCCGGGACCTCCAGAAGAAGATGACCAGCCTCTCCTCTGCGGTCGAGGCCCATGGAGTCCCGGGCGTCAAGGCGGCAGCCGCCGGGATCGGCCTCCAGCCAGGCGATCCCAGGGCCCCGCTGGTCGCCATGACCAGGACCGCAGGCGCCGAATTGGGACGTCTGGCCCGATCGGCACGGGTCTCCTAGGAGTAGGTTCGTCGTTACGATCGATCCAAGACACGACCCAAGGAGCAACAGTGTCCAAGTTCCTCTCCGAAGAGTGGGCCGCCGACGTCACCCGTGTGCTCAACGAGCACGACGGCTGGAAGAACGCCATCGGCACCGCCACCCTCGGCATCCAGTTCGAGACGGAGGACGGCCCGGAAGGCGCGGTCGACTACTACCTGTCCGCCAGCGACGGTCAGACCACCATGGCGATCGGCCGTCTCGACTCGCCGGACGTCACGGTGAAGCAGTCCTACGACACGGCCGCCGCCATCTCCAAGGGTGAGCTGAACACCCAGATGGCGTTCATGACCGGGAAGATCAAGGTCTCGGGCAACCTCGCCAAGCTGATGCAGCACCAGGCCGCGATCGCCCAGTGGAACGCCGCCATCAGCTCACTCGACGTCGAGTACTGAGACCGGGGCCGCGCTGGCGGTCACCCCGGCACTGAAGAGATGTCCCCGGCCCCGCCGGGGACATCTTCCTTTCCCGGCCAATTCCAGGCACCGACCACCGGACACCGGGTAGCGTCGGCGACATGAATTGGGGTCGCATCTTCTTCGGTGGCGTGATCCTGGGCGCCGGCATGATCCTGCTGCTCTCCAACGCGGGGATGGTCGACGCCGGCGAGGCGTTCAAGTGGTTCTGGCCGGCCGTCCTGGTCTTCGCCGGCCTGCTGTCGTTCGTGGCCAATCCCCGCCACTGGCTGTCGGCGACGCTCCTGGTCGGGATCGGGGTCGTGATCATGCTCTCCCTGGCCGGGGCCATCGACGCC
>QGUS01000242.1 GCA_003242515.1 Actinomycetota bacterium | reverse complement strand
GCTCTGTTCCGGCCCAGCAGGGCGACGGCGATGCCGGTGAATCCGAGGCCCTGGATCGGGTTTGCCGGGAAGAAGCCGAGGGACATGATCTCGGTGAGGCCGACCAGACCGGCGAAGGCGCCAGAGATCAGCATGGCCGTCACCACCATCCGCTTCGGCGGGACACCGCCGACCTGGGCGGCGAACGGGTTGATGCCGCTGGCCCGCAGGTCGTAGCCGAAGCGGGTCCGGTTGATGAGCAGGTGGAAGACGATGCCGGCGAGGACGGCGATCACCAGGACGCCGGTGAGCTGCTTGCCGCCCCGGATCTCCCGGGTGAACGACTCGAGCACGGCGTTGAGGTCGGGGATCCGGCCCGAGCTCGGGATCGGCTCCGTGCCGACCCGGCCCACGCCCCCCACCACGGCGCCACCGGACTGCCACCGGTTGACGAGGAAGGCGATGATGCCCGACACCGCGATGGCGTTGAGCATGATCGTCGAGATGACCTCGTTGATCCCCCGGGTCACCTTGAGGACGCCGGCGACGCCCGAGTAGGCGGCGCCCACCACCATCGCCACGATGAGGATAAACGGGATGTGGAGGACCGGCGGCAGGGCCACGTGGGCGCCCAGGTGCGCGGCCACGATGGCGGCGAGGAGGTACTGGCCCTCCACGCCGATGTTGAACAGCCCCATCCGGAAGCCCACGGCACAGGCGATGCCGGCGATGTAGAGCGGCGTGGCCCTGTTGAGGATGTCCACCATGGTCTCCAGCCTCGAGGCGTGCTGGAACATCTGGGAGAAGGCCTCGAGCGGGTTGCTCCCCACGACGAGGAGCACGATGCTCGACAGCAGCATGGCGACCGCCACGGCGGCAACGGGTGCGGCGACCGCCAGCAGGACCCGGCGCCAGAGCGGGATGGACGCGGTCATGACCGACCTCCGTCGGTGTCGGAGCTGGAGTTGGCCCCGGTCATGTAGGCGCCGAGCTCCCGGGGCGTGACCCTGGTGGGGTCGAGCTCGGCGACGAGACGGCCCCGCAACATGACCACGATCCGGTCGGAGAGGCCGATCAGCTCGTCCAGGTCCGCCGAGATGAGCAGCGTGGCCATGCCCGCGCGACGTGCCTCGCGGATGTCGTCCCAGACCGCCGCCTGGGCGCCGACGTCGATGCCGCGGGTCGGGTGACCGGCGATGAGCACCACCGGCTCGGCGACCATCTCGCGGCCCACGATGAGCTTTTGCTGGTTCCCGCCGGAGAGGGCGTGGGCGGGGACGTCCACGCCGGGGGTGCGGACGTCGAACTCCTGCACGATCTGCTCGGTCCGCTCCCGGGCGCCCTTGCGGTCGATCCAGATGCCCCGGGCGTAAGGGGGCTTGGTCTGGTGGCCGAGCGCCGCGTTCTCCCACAGCGGCGACGGGAGCAGCAGGCCCTCCCGGTGACGGTCCTGGGGGATGTAGCCGAGACCCATCTCCCGGCGGGCCCGCACCGGGTGGCGGGTGATGTCCGTGCCCTCGAGGACGACCCGGCCGGAGGCGGCCGGGGTGATGCCGATCAGGGCCTCGACCAGCTCTGCCTGGCCGTTGCCCTCGACGCCGGCGATGCCGAGCACCTCGCCCTTGTGGACCACGAACGAGACGTCGTTGACGAGGGGGCGATCGTCCTCGTCGGTGACGGTGAGCCCGCTCACCTCGAGCGCGACCTCCGGACGGACCGTCGACTCGGTGGTCTCGGGGGTGGGCAGCTCGGAGCCGACCATCAGCTCGGCGAGGTCGTGGGCCGTCACCTCGTCCGGCTTGACCGTGGCGACCGTGCGGCCGGCCCGGAGCACCGTGATGGTGTCGGCGATGGCGAGGACCTCGTCGAGCTTGTGGTCGATGAAGAGGATCGTGGCGCCGCTCTCCTTCAGCTCGCGCATGTTGCGGAACAGCTCCTCCACCTCGTGGGGCACGAGCACGGCGGTGGGCTCGTCGAGGATGAGGATGCGGGCACCCCGGTAGAGGACCTTGATGATCTCGACACGCTGACGCTCACCGACCTCGAGGTCCTCCACGAGGTCGTAGGGGTCGACGGCGAGGCCGTAGGCCTCGGCGACCTTGCGGAACTGCTGCTCGGCGGCCTCGAAGTCGATCAGACCGACACCCCGGGCGGGCTCGGCTCCGAGGATGACGTTCTCCAGCACCGTGAGCTGGTCGGCGAGCATGAAGTGCTGGTGCACCATGCCGATGCCGGCGGCGATGGCGTCCAGGGGCGAGGTGAAGTGGACCTCCTGCCCCTCGACCTTCATGACGCCCTCGTCGGGCTGGAGCATCCCGTAGAGGATCTTCATGAGGGTCGACTTCCCGGCCCCGTTCTCGCCGCAGATGGCGTGGATCTCGCCCTGCTCGACGACGAGGTTCACGGAGTCGTTGGCCACGACGCCGGGAAAGCGTTTCGTGATGCCACTCAGTTCGATTGCCGCGGCCATGCCTCCCACCCTGTGAAGAGAACGGGACCGGAGGATATCCGGTCCCGTTCCACTTGGCTCATTCGATCGAGCCTGCTCCTGAGTCAGCGGATCACGGCTCCGTCGGGACGGTGATCTCGCCGCTGACGATCTTGGACTTGAACTCGTCGAGCTTGTCCTTGATGTCGTCCACGAAACCGCCCGAGGTGGCGTAGCCCACGCCGTCGACCTTGAGGTCGTAGGTCTGCGGGCCGGAGCCGAAGCTGCCCTCGATGTGGGCCTTGATGATCTCGAACACGGCCACGTCGACCCGCTTCAGCATCGAGGTGAGGATGTAGTCCTTCACCGCGGCATCGGCGGTGTTGTACTGGTCCGAGTCGACGCCGATGGCCCACACCTTGGCCCCGGAGGCCTCGGAGTACTCCTTGGCGGCCTCGAAGAGACCCACACCGGACAGACCGGCGGCGTGGTAGATCACGTCGGCGCCCTCGTTCTCGTACATGTTGAGGGCGATGTCACGGGCACGGTCCGGGGCGGTGAAGCCGTTGAAGTCCGGAGCGGTCGTGATGTACTGGCTCACGATCTTGATGTCCGGGTTCACGGCCTTGGCACCGGCGACGTAACCGGCCTCGAACTTCTCGATCAGGCCACCCATGCCGGCGACGCCACCGATGTAGCCGATGACACCGGACTCGCTCTTGAGCGCGGCGGCCGCACCCACGAGGAAGGAGCCCTCGTGCTCGGCGAAGACGAGACCCGCGGTGTTGTCACCGTAGGGCTCGTTGGTCTCGCCGTTGATCATGGCAGTGTCGACGACCG
>QGUS01000241.1 GCA_003242515.1 Actinomycetota bacterium | reverse complement strand
TCCCCTCCCCATTGGGTTTGCGTCCGGCCCCCCCCCGTCCTTCGGCCCCAGCGCGGCGGTGTTGGAGGCGTGCCCCCCCCTCTTCCCCAGTGCCCGGGCAGCCTCGAAGCCCTCGGTCCCCTTCTCCACGGCGAAGATCGACATGGAGCGGGACGGCTTCGCTTCGGAGTCGGTGCGGGCGGCGATGAACACCAGGTCGGCGATGCCGCCGTTGGTGATGAACATCTTCCGGCCGTTGATCCGCCAGCCGTCTCCGTCCTTGCGGGCAGTGGTTCGGATCGAGGCGACGTCCGAACCGGCGTCGGGCTCGGTGACGCCGATCGCGGTGATCATCTCCCCCGCCATCATCTTCGGGAGCCACCGGCGCTTCTGGTCCGGGGACCCGAAGCGGGTCACATACGGCATCGCCAGGTCGGTGTGGACGAGGACAGTGATCGCGGTGCCGCCGGAGGTGCATCGTCCCAGCTCCTCGGCGAACACCACGGAGGCGATGTGGCCGAGGCCCAGTCCCCCGAACTCCTCGGGAACCCGCAGACCGAAGAAGCCGAGGCTCCCCATGTGCTCGAGGATCGACCTGGGGACCGCGCCGGCGCGCTCCCACTCGTCGACGTTGGGGACGATCTCCTTCTCGACGAACTCCCTGACCGTCTGGCGGATGGCCGCCAGATCGTCGTCGATGTAGATGGACTTCACGGGCAACAAGTCTGGCGCGTGTCCGATCGCGAACGCGGCTTGAGCAGGTCCCCGATGTCGAAGCCGCCCTCGTCGTCTCCCCCGCCACCGAAGAGGTCGAAGAGGCCGCCGAGGTCGGGCATGGCCGCCTTGCCCGCGGCCTTCTCCCCTCCGAGGATCCCGCCGAGCAGGTCGCCGATCTCCCCACCAGACGAGGACCCGCCGCCGAGGAGGCCGCCGAGCAGGTCGCCGAGACCGCCACCGCCCTCGCCCGACCGGGTGCCGGCCTGCTTCGTGAGGCGGCCCGCCAGCCACGACATGATCAGCGGGGCGAGGAGGGGGAGGAGCTTGGAGAAGATGCCCGAGTCGCCCTGGCTGGTGGCTCCGAGGCGCTGTTCCACCACGGAACGGTTGTCACCGAAGATGTGGCCGAGGATCTTCTCGCCGTCGCTCGTGTCGACGAGGGCCAGCGGGTTGGCCTGCTCGAGGAGACCCGGGTCGTGGTCGTTGAGGGCGGCGGCGCCGAGGGCCTCCGCCTTGCCGGACTGCAGCTCCAGGTCGAGGCCGGAGAGCAGTGCGGGGAGGGCGCGTCGGCGGCGTCGATGGCGGTGTCGGGGTCGGTGCCCAGCCGGGCGGCGAGCTCGTCGGCGGGCAGGCGGCTCAGGATCTCGTCGATCATCGAGCTCACGGGGGTCTCCTCTTGTGGGTCTGCGAGTGACCCTACCCGCGCTCGGCCGCTGCGAGCAGCGCCCGGCCGGCACGGCTCTGGTATTCGAGCCCGTGGGCGTCGCAGAAGGCCTTCGCCACCCGGGCCACGGCGAGCCCGTCCAACCCGTGCTCGATGCCCATGCCGTCGAGCAGCCACACCAGGTCCTCGGTGGCGACGTTGCCCATCGCACCGGGGGCGTAGGGGCAGCCGCCCAGGCCGCCGGCCGAGGAGTCCATCTTGTCGACGCCATGCTCGAGGGCGGTGACGGTGTTGGCGATCGCCTGGCCGTAGGTGTCGTGGAAGTGGACGCCGACACGCTCGACGGGCACCCGGTCGAGGACCTCCGCGAGTAGCCGCTCCACGTGATACGGCGTGGCCTTGCCGATCGTCTCCCCCAGGTAGACGTCCTGCACGCCCCACTCGATGAGGGTCTCGGCGAGGTGGGCGACCCAGTCGGGATCCTGCTCCCCCTCGAACGGGCAGTGGGTGGCCGTGGATACGTAGCCGCGGAAGGTCACGTGCTCGGGCGCCTCGAAGAGGATGCTCCGGATCCGGTGCATCGACTCGTCGACGGTGGCGTTGAGGTTGGCCTGGCAGAACGCCTCCGAGGCGGCGGTGACCACGCCGAAGTGGGTGAGGCCGGCCTCCAGCCCCTTCTCGAGACCCTTGAGGTTGGGCACCAGGCCCCCGAGGGTGACGTCGGCGGTGACGGCGGCCACGACCTCCGCCCCGTCGGCCATCTGGGGCACCCATCTGGGGCTGACAAAGGAGACGGCGTCGAAGCTGGTGATCCCAGCGGCGGCGAGGTCGTCGATCAGCCTCGCCTTGGCTTCCGTGGGGATGAACGCCCCGAGGGACTGGAGTCCGTCCCGGGGCGACGACTCGGTGATGGTGACCCTGGCGGGAAAGCTCACACCAAGACGCTACCGCCTCGCGGACGCCGATCGAGACACCGGAAGGATGTCGCCCGGCGCCCGGCCGGGCCCGGATCCGGCGGGGGTGCGAGGGGGCCTCCGCCTAGCATCCCCGGGCGATGACCGAAGCCGCCCTGATCCTCGTCTCGTGTGTCTCGGAGGAAGAGGCCAGGACCATCGCCCGGGGCCTCGTCGACCTCGGGTTCGCCGCCGGCGTGCAGCGCTTCCCGATCACCAGCGTCTACACCTGGCGCGGCCAGGTGGTCGAAGACCCAGAGTGGCTGCTCGTCATCAAGACGCGGGCCGACCGCTTCCACGACGTGGAACGGTTCGTGAGGGAGCACCACTCCTACGAGGTGCCGCAGATGGTCATGGTCCCGATCACCGCGGGACACGCCCCCTATCTCGCCTGGATCGACGAGCACACGGCCTGACCGGCCTGCAGGTCAGGCCCGAGAGGCGATCGCCCGGGCGCACACCACGGCCGCCGCGGCCGACCACGCCTGCGGCCGGCATGCCGCCGGGTACGGGATCGGCCGGGTGGTCCGGTCGCCCGAGTACAGCTCCGGGATGCGGTAGTCGAAAGCCTCCGCGGCCGCCACCAGCTGCTCGGCCAGCCGGGCGGCGTGCTCGTGGAGGCCGCTTCGCACCATGCCATGGATGGCGATCGCCGTGTCGTGGGCCCACACGCTGCCTCCGTGGTAGCTCATCGGCCAGTAGCCGGCGGCGCCGTCCGACATCGTCCGGACGCCGAACCCCGTCGCCATCGACGGCGCGCAGAGCAGGTCGGCGCAGCGCCGCTCCTCCTCCGGCGTGAGGATCCCCGTGCCGATCAGGTGCCCGATGTTGGAGGTCAGGGTGTCCACGGCTTTGCCCTCGAAGTCAAGCGCCACGGCCGGGTACTCGCCCTCCGGGGTGGCCACCCAGAACCGCTCCCGGAACCGCTCCCCCAAGGTGGGGGCCCACCCCCACAGACCTACC
>QGUS01000240.1 GCA_003242515.1 Actinomycetota bacterium | reverse complement strand
CTCCCTGCTCAACTCCCTGAGCGGCCTCGCCGCGGCGGCTGCCGGCTTCGTCGTCGGCAACAACGCCCTGATCATCGGCGGCGCCCTGGTGGGGTCGGCCGGCCTGATCCTCACCTTCCTGATGACCGAGGCGATGAACCGCACCCTGGGCAACGTCCTGTTCTCGGGATTCGGCGCGGTCGCGGCCGGCGCTTCCTCCACGGAGCAGAAGTCGGTCAACACCGCCGACGCCACGGACGTGGCCATCGCCCTGGCCTACGCGGAGCGGGTGATGATCATCCCCGGCTACGGCCTGGCCGTCGCCCAGGCCCAGTACGCCGTGCGCGACCTGGCCAGGGCGCTCGAAGAGCGGGGCGTGACCGTCTACTACGCCATCCACCCGGTGGCCGGCCGCATGCCGGGCCACATGAACGTGCTGCTCGCCGAGGCGGACGTGCCCTACGAGAAGCTGCTCGACCTGGAGCAGGCCGATCCGCAGCTGCCGCAGACCGACGCGGTCCTCGTGCTGGGAGCCAACGACGTGGTCAACCCGTCGGCGCGGGACGATCCGTCCTCGCCGATCTACGGCATGCCGATCCTCAACGCCGACCACGCCCGGCGGGTCATCGTGGTGAAGCGGAGCCTGTCGCCCGGTTTCGCCGGGATCGACAACCCGCTCTTCTACAAGGAGAACACCCTGATGTACTTCGCCGACGTCAAGCAGGCGCTGGAGGAGATCCTGGCCGCGCTCGGCGAGGTCTGATCAAGAGCCCCACTCGGCCGGCGGCTCGAAGCTGCCCTGCTCGAAGTGCCAGTACTCGCGCAGGCGCCGGCACTTCCAGTCGTCGTCGAACTCGAGCAGGAGGCAGCCGGGAAGTGTGACCTCGTCACCGGCGACCTTCATGTTCGTCCAGAACTCGACGGCGACCCGGTTGCCGTCGACGAAGGGGCGGCCCATGCGCACCCGGACCTCACTCTGCGCCGCGGTCACCCCGCCCCAGTAGGCGGCCACGCCGTCCGGCCCGTGGTGGGGCTCGTCGAAGATGCGGTCGCGGTAGGTGGCGTCGGCGGTGAACAGCGCCGCCGCGGCCTCCGGGTCACGGCTCTCCCATGCCTGCCTGTAGGCCTCGATCCAGGCCTCGACGCTTCCGGCCAAAGCTCCTCCTCTCGATGAGCGGCGGAGCCTAGGCGGTGCCGGGACCGGGCGTCACCCTAGCTTTGCTCCTGCTTACGGGCACGCCCGGCGAGCCCCTTGGCCTCCGCAAGACGCGTATAGGGAGGACGCAGGTGGACCGGCTCGACCGGCGTCTCCCGGCGGCGCGCCCGGACCTTGCTCGCCCGCAGGTTGAGCGCCTCGACGAGGACCGAGAAGCCCATGGCGAAGTAGATGTACCCCTTGGGGATGTGGAGGTCCCAGCCCTCGGCGACCAGAGACATGCCGATGAGGAGCAGGAAGGAGAGCGCCAGCATCTTGACCGTCGGGTGCCGGTTGACGAAGTCGCTGATCTTCCCCGCCGACAGCAGCATCACGCCGACGGCGATGACCACGGCGGCGATCATCACGCCAAGCACGCCGGACATGCCGACGGCAGTGATCACCGAGTCGAGGCTGAAGACGGCGTCGATGAGCACGATCTGGGCGATCACCGCCCCGAAGCTCGCGGCCTTCTCCTCCGCCCCGTGTTCGGCCTCCTCGCCCTCCAGCCGCTCGTGGATCTCATAGGTGGCCTTCCCGATGAGGAACAGGCCGCCGACGATGAGGATCAGGTCACGGCCCGAGATCTGATTGGAGAACACGGTGAACAGTGGCTCGGTGAGGCCGATCACCCAGTTGATGGCGAGCAGCAGGAGGATGCGCATCGCCATCGCCAGGGAGAGGCCGATGGTGCGGGCCCGGGCCTGACGGGAGACCGGGAGACGGCCCGCCAGGATCGAGATGAAGACGAGGTTGTCGATGCCGAGGACGACCTCGAGGGTCGTCAGGGTGAGCAGGGCAACCCAGATGTCCGGGTTGGTGATCCAGTCCATGCGCGAGACGATACGCGCGGCGGGTCAGACCAGCGCGGCAGCCAGCAGGAGCACCGCCAGGGATACCACGGTGCCGAAGATCCCGAGGGCACGGGAGGCGCCGGGCGTGGACCGGGCGGCGACGAACCCGTGGATCCCGGCCAGGACGAACGACGCCACCGCGAAGACGATCTTCACCGTGAGGGTGGTCATCCACACCGAGATCGACGCCTTGGCGTTGATCACGCCCCAGTAGTAGGCGAGGGCGATGCCGGTGGACAGCAGCAGCGGCATGATCACCAGCAGGCCGACCCGGCCGTACCGCTCTCCGGCGGCCATCAGCACCTCGCGCCGCCGGTCCGGGTCCTCGATGGAGCGGTTCAACGCCTGGCGGACGATCACCACGAGGGCGATCTGTCCCCCCACCCAGACGACCGCGCCGACCAGGTGGAGGAAGCGGATGACCGACCAGAAGTCCACGGCCCCTAGGTAGCCACGGGCGGCCCCGGGAGTCAAGCCGGCCGGAGCCTCCCCCGGTCGTGCGTGAATGAGCGGGCCGGGGAGGCGAGGTCGAGCCGGCGCAGCGTCTGGGCGTTGAGTGCCACGATCACGGTGGAGACGCTCATCAGGATGGCGGCCGCCGCCGGCGGCAGCGCCACCCCGGCCCAGGAGAGGGCGCCGGCGGCGAGGGGGATCGCCAGGACGTTGTACCCGGCTGCCCACCCCAGGTTCTGCAGCATCTTCCGGTAGCCGGCCCCCGACAGCCTCCGGATGGCCACGACGCCGCGGGGGTCGTCGGACGCCAGGACCATGCCGGCCGACTCGATGGCCACGTCGGTGCCGGCGCCGATGGCGATACCCACGTCGGCCCGGGCCAGCGCGGGGGCATCGTTGATCCCGTCCCCCACCATGGCCACCCGCCGGCCATGCGCCTGGAGCCCCGCCACCCGGGCGTGCTTGTCCTCGGGCAGGACCTCGGCGAGCACGAAGTCGATGCCCAGCTCGGCGGCGACGGCCCCCGCCACCTCCCGGGCATCGCCCGTGATCATCCCGACCGTGACCCCCAGGAGGTGGAGATCGGCCACCGCCTGGGCCGACTCGGGCCGCACCTCGTCCTCGAGCGCGATCGCACCGGCGACCCTCCCCTCCTCGACCAGGTAGAGGACCGCCGCGCCCCTGGACCGCCACGGCTGGACCCGGTCCTCCAGCCCGGGCGGCACCCCCGTGCCCCGCTCCCGGAGGAGGGGGTGGCACCGAACCGCAAGACCCCGCCGTCCACAACCGCCTCCAAG